>JAGWWT010000078.1 GCA_018970245.1 Patescibacteria group bacterium | reverse complement strand
GCTTATTCCCGCCGATCGAGCCCAAGCGATAGCTTGGTTGTGCTCCGAGTTTCCAGATCCGAAACGGATCGTAGTCAACTGGAGTGTAGCGGACTCCCTTGAGCAGGCTCCCCAGCACCATCAACCCCACTCCAGCCCCGCCCCCAGCTTCCGCCATGGCCGATGGAGGAGGCGTCCAAACAGGAGCAGCTGGAACTCCAGATGGCTTCGCCTCAGCTTCCTGTATCGGAGCTGCCAATGAAGGAACGCGAGCTGGAGCGGAGCCAGAAGACATTTCAGCCGAACTTCCTTCTGGAAGATACTTGGCATACGTCCCCCTCCGATAAGTCGTCCACGGCGAGAAATCTCTGCCTCCCTTAGAGATCTGATAAGCTAGATCAAACGACCCCTGCGGCATAAGCGCGCGTGAGGCTGTGCCTGGATGTGACGCCTGGTTGATTTGCATAAGCCCGTACGATCCACCAGGATCAGCCTTGTTGATCTGCGTAGGATCGCCACTGCTCTCAGCCAATGCTATTGCCGCTGCCCTGTCTGCGGCTGGCCCTTGAAAACCTGAGTTGATTGCAAGTTGGCGAAGTTGATCAAAGCTGTAGCGCGTCGGAGCAGGTCCAGCCCCAGCCAATTCTTGGCGAACTCGGGCCAGATCTCTCTGACTTACAATAGGCGGTGGATTGTAACCAGATCCGACAACCCCAGCTCCAGGACCAGCCGGCGGCTGTGTTGCACGACCTGTGAGTGTACTGGGATTTGGTAATGTGATTGTCGGAAGGTTATTTTCATTGTAGACCGGAAGCGGAGGAAGTCCTAGAGCTGTCTGCGGAGCCTCAGCAGTCACCTCGACCGTCGGAAGCGTCAGATCCGGAGGCGGGAGCGCCCCAGCCATCTCACTGCTCTCTCAGCGGCGTCGCGCGAGACTGCGCGAGCGGCCCGATGCGAAGGTATTTGCCAGTGCGTGTCGGGTCGGCCAAGTACCAGTTCCCATCTGGCGCGCGGCGAGCGCCTGGCATTGGAGGCTCTCCAGCCCCAGCTGGCTGCTGTGAAAGCGCCGCCTCGGCTCCGTCTCCACCAGTCCCCAGATTCTCCTTCAATATCGGTTCCAGCGAGGTTTTGAGGCTCTGGTCCACCAGTTGTTGCACAAGCTGCTCGATTCCGCTCTGGTCCATCGGGAGCATATCGGCCAGAGCTTTCATCCGGTCTGTCTCGGCCTTGTAAACGTCAATGTCTCGCATCTGGTCCTTTCCGATCAGCTTGATCTTGTCTTTACCAGCGATTTCCATCTGCTTCGTAAGCTGTGCCCCCAGCCCAGCAACCTGTTGCTGCAGTGCCTGCTCCCTCGGTGATGGGCCGATCCCCAGGGCCTCCGGCGGGACCATCCGTCGCAGCCTCTGCGCTGCCTCAATCGCGTCCTCGAATTCCATGTTCTTGAACAGCAGATCCCCGATGACCCCAACCAACCCAGGAGCCTGCGTGAGAATCAGCGTCAGCGCGTCGAGGGTCTCCTGCCTCTTGCTGGTGTAGGCCGGGCCAACATCTGCTGCAATATCGTACCTCCCAAGCGCTGGGTTGAAAATCCTCCGCACTACCTCCTGCCGATGCCCGATCTCTTGCAGATATGCCAGTCGCGCTCCTGGGTCAATCTCGATTTCCAGATCTGTCCCATCCTCGGCCTGGATTTTAATTACCCGCTGAGTGTCGTAGATTTTCGGAATCAGCTGAATGATCTGCTTACAGAGGAACTTCAGGCCGCTCTCGTAATTGTCTTGGAAATGAAAAACCTGCGTATCGCTTTG
>JAGWWT010000077.1 GCA_018970245.1 Patescibacteria group bacterium | reverse complement strand
CGACTTTACGTTTGACCTCGTTCTTGTATTTTTCGGTGATCGTCCGGGTTAACTCAACCACGCCGCCGCGGGAGTTGTAGTCGATCTTGACCAGCTTGTTGATGTCCTCGATCAACTGCTGGACTTCTTCGTAGGTGTGGTACTCCGGTTCCCATCCTTCGCGCCGGGCGAACTCGGCTATGTTCGCGATGATGATCTTCTCGGAGTACATGGACTTCTAGCCTTAGACCTGTCCCGTCGGGATCCCGAGCACCTTACTCGTCGCAATCATGTGTCTGCGCGCGCCTTCAGGGTCTTGCTTGTCAACCATGTGGTTTCCAAATCCGTCTTCGGGACGAATCGCATGCAGGCAATGAGGGCAGCATGGAAGCATGTTGTGCTTCCGCCACGCCTGCTGCACCTTGAGAGTGGCTCTGTGCGTGACGGTCTTAGCTTTCTCCTCTTCCAGTTGCTTTGCTTCCGCATCTAGTCGCTCACGCATTCGCTTCAAGCCTCTACTCATGGCCATCAGCGCCCACCACGCCGTAAGTTGTTTTTTGCAGTCTTGGCACTCAACCGTTTGGCCGTTCTCGTCGAAGAATAGATGCTGGTGCGGACACGGATCTCCGGTAAACTGCAGACCGTAGTTGTCCTTGCGGACCGTGATCCGATAGTCCTCGATGTTGAAAACGTTAGTGATCACTTTCCACCGCCGCTCATCGTCTACTCCACTATCCGAATCGAGAATCCGGACAAACCTTCGCAATTCATCGCTTCACCCTGCGGCTTCAAGGGCATTCTCGCTTCTGTTGCATCGACGCTGCACATTGGCTGTAGTGGGGAGTATCCCATCGGCAACCCAACCCACTCGAACGGCTTGCCACAATCGGCGCAACTCACGCGGATGTCTGCGGAGAATCCAACTATCTTTTCTCCGGCTTCATCGGCGGCGAGCCTTCCGACCGCAACATTGGCGTGAAAGTTTTGGTGCGTACATGAAGTGATCGTTGTCATCAGTCTTCCTTAATCACATTTTGCTCTACCGCACCGTACTCCGCTCTCACGTCCGCCAATTCTTGGCTAAAGGTCAGCGGCGGTCCGTCCATGTGCTGCGCGTGAAGGCGATCGGCGATTCCGTAAACAATCTTGCGCATATTCCCTCTACCGGCCATCGCAATTCGTTCGGGATCGCCGCTTTTTTGCGCATCTTCGGCGCGCTGATCGGCTTGACTTGCCCAGAACTCAGCCCACATGATGAGGCACCGCAGTTCGTGCCATGTGATCTTGAATTCAGGGCGAACAGACCATTCGGCGGGAATGCCTTCGTCGCCGCAATGCGGGCAAGCATAGACCGGCTCCTCGTCGCTGAGTTCCATAACCTGAGAGCAGGCAAGGCAGAGCCACTCTTTTTCCTTTTCTGGCTTATCTGACACGGGTCACCTTCCTACTTTCCACCGCCGCTGGTCAGCCTTTGCCGCACCGGGATGATCTTCTCCTGAATCTCGTTGGCTGGTGGAAATATATCAAAAATATCGTCATCGGGCCCGAAGGTCGCGACAGCTTGAGCTTCAACGTGACTTTCCTCGCCGTCATCATCCTTCTCAGGTCCGCTTCCGCCGCCGAATACCGCCTTGCCGATGAACGTCGGTCCCTTGGCAGTCGGGAGAGCCCCGACCATGATGTCCAGAGCGTTCCTGTCCTTCTCGCCACTGGGCATCAGCGCGTATTTGACCCTTGCTTTTGTGATTGCGGGATGGCTACTGACAGCGATCAGGCGGCTGGTGTTGGAGAAAAAACTCGTGGCCGCGACCTGT
>JAGWWT010000039.1 GCA_018970245.1 Patescibacteria group bacterium | reverse complement strand
CACGACTGGCTGGGACAGATCCAGCAGGTGGAATCTCAGCTGGCCAGCGCTGCCACGGCCGCCGATATGTATTCCGCGAACGACACCCTGAATTCCTTGCTCGCATCCACATCGACGGCAGCCGATCCGAGCCTGGCGAAATCCGACCTGAACACAGCCACGACATTGTCCAAGAATATGCAGAGCGCGCTCGCCCCGTACCAGAGCCTCTGCACGACCGGCGCTACGGCCATCCAATAATATGCCTACTATGTCGAAAGCCAACTTCAAGAATCTGCTCTCCGCGATAATCGTCATAGGCATATTGATCGTATTCCCCACCCACTTCGCCAACGCATCAGGCAGCATCCTGGGGATGCTCACTGACGTTTCGCTTGGTTTCATCCTTCAGATCCTGAGCTACGTCATCTACTTTGTCCTATCGATCGCGAGCTTTGCATTGACGATCTCCGCAGCTATATTGAATGTTTCGATCTATTTCACGACCAATTTGCAGGAGTTCATCAATAACACCCCGGCTATCTTCCAGGTCTGGCAAGTCCTTCGTGATCTGGCCAGCCTCGTCTTCATCTTCCTCCTCTTATACGCAGCAATCAAAACCGTGCTCAGTCTCCAAGATGCGAAATATGGAGAGCTGCTCAAGAACATAATCATCGTAGGGATCCTGATCAATTTCAGCTTCTTCATAACGACCGTCCTTATAGATGCATCGAATATCGTGTCGTTGCAGCTATACAATGCCATCGCCCCGGAACAGACCTCTTCAGGTTGCGATAATGGCGCAGGCGGCACCGGCGGCGTGAACGGCTATTTTTCTTGCAAAGTATCAGCGATCATCGGGAATTCTCACGGCGGATTGGCCACAGTGATCGTAAACTCGCTCGACGTCACCCAGTGGTGGAGCAATGATTCGGCCTTCAAAGCCATGGAGAGCAACTCCAAATCGTCGCCTTCACAGATCAGCATCGGCACGAGAATGATATTGGTGAACGCAGGCGCCTTGGCGGTAACAGTCCTGGCGGCGGTGAGCTTCCTCGGTGCGGCGGCGGCGGCGATATGGAGGATAGCTGTGCTCATCATCCTCTTGGCCTTTTCTCCGCTATGGATAGTCGGCTACGCTTTACCACAAATCAAAGAAGAGGTTTCAAAAAAGTGGGTGAATCACCTAAAAGCAAACCTCATATTCCTGCCGGTATATCTCCTGCTCATGTACGTGGTCATCTATATAATCACGACATTGAATCTCGGCGCTCTGGGATCGACCGTCGACCCTTCCAGCTTGATCGCCAATACGGCAAATGCAAATTGGTACCAGCCTTTCCTCCAGCTCTTCGCCGGCTTCGCTATCATCCTGTTCCTCATCAATATGCCATTGGTGACAGCTCTATCATTTTCCGGGGCTGCAAACTCGATAACCGGCAAGATCGCATCTTCAGTCCGAAATTGGACTCTCGACAAGACGAAGTGGACTGGAGGCTGGGCCACCCGCAAGACTATCGGTGCTGGTGCTTTAGCTGCTGATAAAGCCTTATCTAATACAAGAGTATTCGGTGGCACTGTACTGGGCAGAGATATACGTGCTGCAACAACGGGCGCATTATCTAAAAATAAGTTCGGAACCGGACGATCAGCAGATGAACTATCGAAAGAGATCAAAGCAGCAAGACAGGCACGGGTGCAGATCGATAGAAGGCACCAGCTTCTCGATGTCCTTGCAGGAAAGCCTCTACTGGATGATCAGGGCAAGGAGGTTAAGGACAAGAATGGCAATAGCCTGACTAAACAGGCTGCCGCGGCTTCAGTGATTGGCAAAATGAACGAAAAAGAGAAGCTCGCTCTTGGGTCAAAGACGCTGATGCAAGAAGAGGTGATCAGCAACCTCAAGAAGGATGATCTGGATGCTATCAGAAAATCTGAAGACTTTACGCCTGAAGAATCTGCGCAGATAGCAAAGAAGCGGAAAGACACATTCGAAGGTGCGATCAAGAACGCTTCGGGAGACACGAAACAAGCAGAGATTCTGAAGACTATGGTAAAGAATTCAGATGCGGGAGCTATTGCTGGATTGGACGAAGAAATGCTGAAGAATCCATCACTGATCGCTCATATGACTCCTGAACATCTGAAAAAGATAAGAGACAGCGAAGTATCGGAAGAGACTAAGAAGAAGGTTGCGGAAGCCATCCGGGATTGGCACACCACGCACGCAACGATATCCGGAGGTAAGAGGCATCGTGCATTCAATTATATAAACAAAAACAAGGAAGAGTGGGGCGTTTGATCGCTATAGTCTGGAAATTTGCCGTTATTAACTAAATGAATATGCAAGATATACCGCAACAATTCAAAGAATTCGCCGATTCGACCGAGCTTGGAAATATATCAGAAAAGATCGGGGCGAAATTCGGTCTCAACATCAACCAGATGGGAGAGTTGGATGCTGAGATCAGGGACGTGCTGACTGGAGTAACGCCGTCGAAAAATTTTACGCGTGATATAGGCGAAAGATTAGAGATAGCAGATGGATTAGCTAGACAGATCACGGAAGAGACGAATGATCAGGTATTTGGGGTATTAAAAACAAGAATGAAGGAATCTGTGACCAGACCAAATATCCAAACGGCAGACATCGCGGCCATCGAGCATGCGGGGGAATTCACGATCGAAAAAGAAGAGCCGAAAGAGACCTCCCTCGGGAACGGAGTGACTTCAGCAGATAGGGCCAGGCTCCTCCAGAATGTCGAAGACCCGAAGCCTGGAAAAGAGGAGATCGAGCCGAAATTGCCTATACTCATGCCCGAACCGGAGACTGCTCCTGCTGCCGCTACGGAACGAACGCCAGCCGTGCCCAAGAATATCCCCGCCGAGCAGAAAAAACCGCCGCTTGCGCCGCAGCAACAGCCGAAAAAGAGCGGTCCCGATCCTTACCGAGAGCCTATTGCGTAGTCCGTAGTGTATAATTACATCGATGCGCTTCCAAGTTCCCCAATTCATAGAAGTCGAGGATAAGATATTCGGTCCGCTGACCTTGAAGCAATTCATATACTTGGCCGGCGGGGGAGGGCTGGCGTTCGCGATCTACGTATTCATCAACAATCTCTTCATCTCCATCATACCCATAGCGGCCGTTCTCGGGCTTTCAGCCGCCCTCGCCTTCTACAAGGTCAACAACAAGCCTTTCGTCGAGGTCATGGAGTCGGCTTTCAAGTATTATTTCGGCAACAAGCTATATATATGGAGAAAGCAGGAAAAAGACCAGCCGCAGACCACCCAGGCCGCGGTCAAGGCAGCCAAGAATTACGCTTCCGTCATGGTCCCAAAGATATCCGACAGCAAGCTCAAGGACCTTACTTGGAGCCTGGATATAAAGGAGAGCATATATTCGAACAAGAATCAGAAATAAATGGCCACCGCAGCTAACAACAAAGCCGCCCAAAAGACCACTCAGGACTTCGTGCCGATCCAGGAGATCCGCGATGGCGTGATCGTCTTGAAGAACGGCGGGTTGCGTTCCATTATCCTGGCGTCATCCCTGAACTTCGCCCTCAAGTCCCAAGACGAGCAGAATTCCATCCTCCTCCAATTCCAGAACTTCCTCAATTCCCTGGATTTTTCCGTCCAGATATTCGTCCAGTCAAAAAAGCTCGACATCAGGCCATATATCGCCCTCCTCGAAGACCGCTACAAGGAGCAGCTCACCGAGCTCATGAAGATCCAGGTCCGAGAATACATAGAATTCATCCGTACCTTCGTGGAAAGCACCAATATCATGTCCAAGAGCTTCTTCGTGGTGATCCCTTACGACCCCGCCATCATCGTCTCCGGCAAGAACCCCATCTCCAGCATGCTCCCAGGCAAGAAGAAGGGCGGAAGATCCAGCGAGATGCCGGATGAGCAATTCAACGAGTCCAGGAGCCAACTCGAGCAGCGCGCGGCGGTAGTCGAACAAGGCTTGGTCCGATGCGGCATCCGCGCCGCCGAGCTCGGGACAGAAGAAGTGGTCGAGCTCTATTACAAGCTTTTCAATCCAGGCGAGACGGAGAAGCCTATACAGATATCATGAGCATCATCGGAAAATTACTCGGCAAAAAGGAAGACGCTCCTGTCGTTTCTATACTCCCGCAGGAGATATATCAGGCTGGCGTCCTGGAGCTGCGCGACGTCATCGCTCCGTCGGCCCTGAAGATAAGCCCGAAGGACATCAACCTCGGCGAGAAGGTCGGCCGCACTCTTTTCGTCATCTCCTACCCGCGATTCCTCGACGAAAGCTGGTTCGCCCCGATCATCAACCTCGACAAGGTCTTCAACGTCTCCATCTTCATCCACCCTGTGGACACAGCCAAGGTCTTGCGCCACTTCCAGAAGAAAGTGGCCGAAGTCCAGAGCCAGATTTCTCGCCGAGAAGAGAAGGGGCTCGTTCGCGATCCAGCTCTGGATACCGCTTACCAGGATCTGGAAGCCCTTCGCGACCAATTGATGCAGGCCCAGGAGCACCTCTTCGACGTGGGCGTCTATATCACGATCTTCGCCGACAGCGAAGGCGAGCTCGATAAATTGGAGTCGGAGATCAAATCCATACTGGAATCCAAGCTCGTCTACGTGAAGCCGGCCCTGTTCCAGCAGGAGCAGGGATTCAAATCCGTCATCCCTATAGGCGACGACCAGCTGGCCGTGCACTCCAAGCTCAATTCATCGCCTCTTTCCTCGCTGTTCCCATTCGTGTCATTCGACTTGACCTCCGACAAAGGCATACTTTACGGCATCAACAGACACAATTCTTCATTGGTCCTTTTCGACCGGTATCTTCTCGAGAACTATAACTCTGTGACGTTCGCCGTGGCTGGCGCCGGCAAATCCTACTGCACGAAGCTCGAGATCCTTCGCACTCTCATGTTCGATACGGACGTGATCGTCATCGACCCTGAAAAGGAATATGAGTATATGTCAGAGGCCACGGGAGGGAAGTACTTCAATATCTCCTTGAACTCCGAGCACCATATCAATCCTTTCGATCTACCGGTGCCTGCAGAAGACGAGTCTGCGGCTGACGTCTTGCGATCCAATATCATCAACCTCGTCGGCCTTTTCCGCATCATGCTCGGCGGGTTGACGCAGGAAGAGGATGCGATCATCGACCGCGCCATAACAGAGACCTATGCCTTGAAAGACATAACCGCCGAATCGGACTTCCGGAGCGTCGAGCCGCCTCTCTTGTCCGACTTCGAGCTTGTCCTGGCCGGAATGGAAGGCGGCGAATCGCTCGTCCAGCGCCTCACTAAGTATACGAAGGGCACTTGGGCGGGATTCATCAATCGGCCGTCGAACGTGGATATAAACAAGAAATTCGTGGTCTTCTCGCTCCGAGACATGGAAGACGAGCTCAAGCCTGTGGCCATGTACATAGTCACGCACTATATATGGAACGCCGTGCGCAAGAATAGGAAGAAGCGCCTTCTGGTCATAGACGAGGCGTGGTGGATGATGAAATCCGAAGATACGGCCTCATTCCTGTTCGGTTTGGCCAAGCGCGGACGCAAATACTATCTCGGCCTGGCCACCATCACCCAGGACGTGGACGACTTCTTGAAGTCGCCTTATGGATTGCCGATCCTGACGAACTCTTCCATCCAGATCCTGCTGAAGCAATCGCCTACGGTCATAGACCATATCCAGAAGACATTCAATCTCACTGATGAAGAGAAATACCTGCTCATGGAATCAGACGTCGGCGAAGGCATATTCTTCGTCGGCCTGAAGCATGTGGCCATAAAGATCGTCGCCTCGTACACCGAAGACCAGATCATCACCACCAATCCGGCCCAAGTCAACCAGATCGAAGAGGCCAAGAGGCAGCTCGAAGCGGCTGGACAGTGATTGCTGTATACTCTAGGCATGTCAAAGATCGGAAAAGGCGAGTGGCTGATGCTCTACCTGGCAGCTGGCGGCATAGACGTGCTCCAATGGGCGCTGGACATCACCGGCATAGGCGCGGGCTTCAACGAGCTGGCAGATCCGCTCATAGGCGTGAGCATCGCCGCGTACTTCCAGATCCGCGGCGTTTCTATGATCAGGCATGCCGGAAGGATCGCCTCTCTTCTCGGGCTTACGGCCCTGGAAGAAGTTTCGGTCAGCGTAGCGCCAGCCTGGATAATCGATATCTGGTACATGCAAAAATCCGTCGCCAAAGAAGACGCTGAGGAACAGGCCGCCATGGAAGAAGCGTCATTCAAAGCCTCCGGAAGGCCAGTCCCGCGCTATTCGGATGGCGTCGGCCGGCCTGAAAGCGCCTCGGATGAGGAATTGGAGTTCAATCGGGGCGGATATGGGCGTCCGCGCGGCGCTGATATAGAAGCGGAAGGATCGCCGACGATCGGTTCTTTGGCTGAGGATGGAGAGGCTTCATTAAGCGCATAGTGGTGATAACGAGCCTCTGCTGGCGCAGCCGTCCATGGTAAAATAGATGCGATGCCGTCTCGCTTAAAATCAGCTCTCATCGCCGGATCGATAGCGCTTCTCGTGTCCTCCTTAGCCGCGGCTGTTCAGGCTCAAGCCCTGCCGGTCTCCGTGAGCGGCTTGGATCTCTCGCTCTCCTCATCCAATCCTACGCCTGGCCAATCCATCACGATAACCGCCCAGAGCTATAGCATAGACATAAACTCCGCCAGCGTGACTTGGACCGTGAATGGCAAAGTCGCCCAGAAGGGTACGGGCCTGACCAAGCTCGATGTTACGGCTCCCGCTCTCGGCAAGAAGCTCTCTGTCGGCGTGACGGCCGTCTCTCCGTCGGGAACGGTCGTATCGGGAGCCATCGTCGTCGGATCAGGATCGGTGGACCTCGTCACGGAGACGGACGGCTATGTCCCTCCGTTCTTCAAAGGCAAATTCCCTGTAGTCTTCCAGAATGGCGTGAAGATCATAGCCATGCCGCATCTGGCCGATGCTTCCGGCAAAGAATACGACCCGTCGACACTGATCTACACCTGGAAGAAGAATGACCAGGTCATGCAGGACCAGTCTGGCTACGGCCGCCAATCAGTCACTGTCACTGGCGATATAGTCCCTAGGCCGTTCACTGTGAGCGTGTCGGTCTCTACGAGGAGCGGGAACGCGCAGGCGGCCGGACAGATCACGATCTCATTCCAGTCTCCGGGGATCGCATTCTACGAAGATGACCCGCTATACGGGCCGCTATTCAATAGCGCTATCACAGGGACGGCCTACATAGGCTCACAGCAAGAGCAGGGGATCCTGGCGGCGCCTTTCGGATTCGACGGCCTTGGAACCAATGGCTTGGCTTTGAATTGGTCCATCAACGGCATCGCCCACCCAGAGCTCGCCCAAAACCAGACGGTCGTCATGAGAGCTCCGGATGGGCAGTCCGGCGCTTCGAGCGTCAGCCTGGACATCAGCAACTCTGACCAAGTCCTCCAGGGAGCGCAGTCTTCATTCAACGCCATTTTCAATACGAACCCTCAAGGTCCGGCTACAAGCCCGGCTGCATTCTAATACCATGAAGAAATACCTTCTCATCGCCATCTCGCTCATGATCTCGGCTCCGGCCGCTCTAGCTCAATCGAGCACGCCGGCCCCTGCTTATACATTGCTAGCGCCTGCGCCTGAACAGAATTACACGCTGCTCGCTCCTATCCCGTGCATCCCGTCGCCAGATAAGAAGCAATTGGACTCGGCAGGCAACATGGTGACTATTCCCGGCGTGAAGTGCCCAGGGAACGGCACCACGATACAGAATCAGGATTCAGTGACATTCAGCGATTACCTTCAGGAAGCGATAAACCTCATGATCGCGCTCGCTTCCGTGGCAGCTGTCTTCATGATCGTGTGGGGCGGCTTCGAATATATGGCCAGCGCCATCCCGGGGGTAAAGACTGACGGCCTCAAGAAGGTCCAGAATGCCCTTGTCGGCCTGGTGCTCATCTTGGCCTCATATCTCATATTGAGGACCATCGATCCCAGGTTCGTAGCCGTCCCCGCAACGCTCGTCCCAAGCTTGCCATGTCCAGGGCAGCCTACGCTAAAGATCGACGACCAGAATTGTAAAGCGGCTGACAGCTCTGTTATGAGCGAGTTGAACCGCCTCCAAAATGAAGTGGCTCAGCTCGCCCAAAAAAGCCAGCTTTTGGGAACCGACTTGAATAAAGTAAAGAATGATTTGACCCAGAATCAAAGCAAGCTCAACTCGATCAACCAGCAGTTGAATAACACGAGCCTGACACCTGACCAAAGACAACAGTTGCTTTTGCAGCAAAGCCAGGTTCAAGACCAGATCGCGAATGATCAATCTCAAGTTACTTCGACACACGCGAGCATAGATTTCAATAGTGCTATAAGCGAAGCCGTGAATCGCGAGCAGAACAACCAATTTAATCCCGCTCAAAAGATCCAGGAGTTGAATGCTACTTTTAGTGCGCTCGAAACAGACCGCGATCTATACTCTTCTCAGATGGTAAAGGCTGGCCAGGATGCGACGGTCATAAACAACGACGCTAACTACGCGGAAGGGAGGGTGAATCTCATGATCGCTGATCAAATGATTGCTAGTCTAAGTAAAAGCGCCTCGAGCGGCGGCTTTGGTGGGGCTAATTATTCGTATTTTGTAGCAACGCCTGATGGCTCCACTGGACCCGGGTCCGTAAAACCAGGATATGAATATTTTTCATCTGCAGCACAAGCAAAAAATTATATCCAACAACAAATAAATAAATCTTCAACGGACTTGAGTAGTATGGGAGCTGCGAACTCAGCTCAAATGCAATCCCAAGTGCAGACGACTCAAACAGCATTGAACAACTATTCCTTTTAAAATGAAAAAGCTCCTGATTCCATCGATCATAGCGCTCCTTCTCCTAGCCGTCGGCTTCGCCTACTTCTATTTCTTCTTCCACGGCCCTGGAGCGACGCTCATGGCTCCGACAGCCTCTTCACAGCCGGGATTCACACCTTTCGGCCGCCCGCCTATCGCCGCATCAACGAGCCAACCTGGAGCACCGAGCAATAGCTCGGCCACAAGCACCTCATTCGGGACAGTAGCGAACGGCGGAACGATTCCTGCTTTGAGGCTTTTGAGCTCCACGCCAGTCGGCGGGTACGGCGCCAGCACAACCGGCAGCACTACCATAGTAAGATGGATAGATCGCGGCAGGGGAAATGTCATCGAGGCCAGGGAAGACAGCTTGGGATTGACCACTATCTCCAACACCGTACTGCCTCGCATATACGAGTCAGCTTGGAACAAAAATCTTACCTCCTTCGTTGGCGGCATGCTCGAAACCGACACCGGGATACCTACGTTCGTGTACGCGAACATCGTCAAGCGTCC
>JAGWWT010000038.1 GCA_018970245.1 Patescibacteria group bacterium | reverse complement strand
AAGGCCGCGAATCTCGATTCGCATCCCGCTATGCGACCGCCGCGAGGATCTTTCGGCGGACGGCGTTGGCGAACTGCTTGTGCGTGCAGGCGGCGGCGGTGCGACCACGACTCCTGCCCGTCGACGATCGCGCAGCTCGCGGTGTTCTGATTCGAGCGCGCTCATCCGTCTCTCCAGGTCGTAGAGGCTTGCCACGTGCAAGGCCTTACGCGACTGCGACGCCCTTCCACACGCCGCCGATGCGGGTGTAGATCTTGCTATCGGTTGTGTCGATGACGATCGTTCCGTCCGGGGGCGCGTACGGGAAGTCGGCGTCGACGGGCACGCCCGCCTTGGTCTTTGTGTACACGCCCTGGCTCGCGTTCAGGAGGCCATTGGCTGTCACCTTGCCGGTGCCGAGCGGGGTGAGCGCGAGATCGATGTTGGCGTCCCCGCCGAGCGCGTAGACCTCTGCTGCTGCTCCGGCAACACCGGCGCGGAAACGGGCGCTGTTCCCGGCGAGGCCGTCCCCGGCGGCCTCGAAGAGCGGCAGATAGGTCTGCAGCGAGTTGAAGGCGGCGGTCGAGCGGACGGCGTGCCCCTGCATGGTGTGGCCGATGAAGTGCGCGACGGCCGCGTTTGCGGTCTGGATGTCGAAGCCCTTCCACTGGGCGCCGTTTGCCGCGCTGCCCTGGAAGGCTCCGCCGATCACGACCAGGCTGAGCAGCCCCGCCTGCACGAGCAGCCCGACCCCGGCGGCGTAGCTGCCGTTCTGCTCGAAGTCGACGCCCTCGAAGATGACCGCTTCGATCTCGGTCGCTCCGGTGTCGTCGATGCGCACGCCGTAGGTGCCGTTGTGCTCGATGTTGCCGCCGAAGAAGTGCAGCAGGTTGCCCGACTGCAAGAGCACGCCCTCGTTGGTGTTCGCCTCCACCCACAGCGAGCGGAAGTCGACCTGCCCCCAGGCGGCGAGGTAGTCGGAGGCCGGTTGCGGGGAGAGGATCCCCACCCCGCAGCCGGTGATGTGGGTTCCTTCGACGCGGCCACGGAAGCCGCCGCGGAACTGCAGGCCGGCGATCGTGCAGCCGGAGATCTTCTTCGGGGCAACGAGGAAGTGCTGGATCTGGCCGTCGTTGTAGCCGCTCACATCGACGCCGATCTCGGCGATGCCGCCGCCGACGATCGCGCCGCCGACGAGCGCCGCTCCCGGTCCGCGCCCGAGCTGGAACACCGTCTTGTTGCCGGTGTTCGGGTCGGGGGTGGTGATATCGCCGTTGACGGTCGCGCCGGTGAGGTCGAGCCGCGTCTCGCTCGGAATCGTGACCGGCGATTTGACCGTGTAGGTCTCGCCCATCACCGCCGCCACCTCCTGGTAGGCGTTCAGATAGGCCTGGATGGTGGCGGTGTCGTCGCTGCCGCTCGCGGGCGGAAGCAACGCCTGCGAGCCGCCGTTCTGTTGCAATAAAGTGCTCTGAGCAGAGCGTAAGGTCACGACGACACAGACCCGGTAATAACTACATCGATGACATTAGCCGTCCCAGTATTGACGCTAATAAAATCACCAGGACCCATAACAGCTCCAGCTAAATAGCTAGATAGAGATAAACTGTCATCGGCTGCTAACGAGTAGTTATAGATTATCTTGTGTGTCCCGTCCGCTGATCCGCCAGAAGGGACTAAAGATACGCCAATCGTTACGGCTGAACTAGAAGTATTGCAGATAACGCCATGAGCTATCTTGACGTATTGGTTTACAGATGTGGTAAAGACTGTATTTTCGCCAGTACTAGCGAGCTGCACTGAACATAAGATCTTACCGACTAAACTTGTACCGTTTCTAAAGTCACCTGTCGCCATTATGTTCCAAAAATTAAGGCCATGCCAACAGCGGCATTAACAGTACTGAGATTAGCACCGCCCTGCGTGACTGAGCCAGTGAAATTTTTGTTACCAGTAATAGTCTCTGTGCTCGCTAAATGTACCACTGCCGTATCAGTGGCAGCACCTAAGTTAGTTAGTGCAGCGGCGGCGGTTATAGCTCCCGTGCCTCCCGACGCAATCTGAACTGTCTGAAGTGTCCCGTCCGCATTATGGGATACTTCCAAGAAAGTATTGATCAGGTTGCCCCACTGATCATAATCTGCGCCTACGACTGGTAACCTAACTGTCATCTCATTCTTTAAATATAGGGGCCAGCACCGTAATATCCATAACCGTAACCATCGCTACTATCCGTGTCTGGTGTAAACAATCCATATTCCTGTAAGTCGTCTAATAGACCATTCACAAATTGTGCCAAGTTCTCCGTGAACATACGCAGATTCTCATATGCTTGTCGTAAAGATTCTAGATTGGTCTCTTGTGCATAAACTGTCCCGGCTTGCGCGTTGTCGATACCGGTAAAGGCGGACGATTGCGGATCGGAAGTGTAACTCGCTAGAGTGTCGGTCGCAGTAGTGAAATTGCGAGTTAGCGTTTTAGGATTGGTGAGCGTAAAGAATAGATGATTGCCGTCGATCCGCACATCGCCCGGAACCATATTGGCTGTTATCCAAGTATGTTGATCGGTGGTGTCTAGCTTCGCCTCTAAATACCAGATATTACCGATCTTCTTAGCTAGCCACTTCTCGCCCTGATTAGGAACATAAAAGGTTCCCGCGCCGGTAGTGCGGAAGGAGCACTGGAAATTGGAGTTGGTCTTATCTTTACAATGCGCCAGACGATTAGATAGATCGACCTCGTCTATCTTGACGATCGCATAAGATTCGAGCGAATTAACAGCCATCCGCCCTTTAGGGCGATGTTACCGCAGAGCGCCTGGGAAGGGCGCAAAGCTAGTGGGAGGCTCTGTGGCTCCAGGCTGCGCATTCTGAACAATATCTCCGTAACCAGGAATGTGACCTTGAGCGCCGCCGCCATTGTGAGGGAGATCTCTTGGATGGGGTATACCATGCGTAGAGAAGAGAGCGTCCAAATAAGTAAGGAACTCGCGCGCTTCATCCCATCCGGCTCCCATCATATCTTTCTCCCACTCCGCTTGCTGCTTGTAATATTCATCTTCGTCAATGTCGTCGTCCCAACTCGGCTCATTATTCCAGGGGCTCATACGATGCTTCTCTAAAACATCTTCGTAACCGTTATCTAGATGTTTCCAACCTTGGTTAAGAGCGTCACGAACTTGCTTGTTACCCCAGTTACCTAATGCGGCGTAATAATAGATTTGTTCTGCCATTAACTGCGGGTCGCCCACTTCACCCATACGATATTTCTCCCGTAATTCATCTCCATAAACATAGGTATCAATGATGCCGTCAATCCAGTCGTCTAATGAAGCACCATTAGCATACTTGCGACCATAGGCCATCCCATATTCATCTTGTGCTCCACCAGCCCATCTCTCAGGATGATTGCGAAATGCATTATATACGCTATCTAAATCAGCCGTGTCGTAAATATCGTAATCTTCGTCTTCATCTTCATCAAAATTACCGAACCAGTTGTCTGATCGTTGGAGTGTTACTCCCTGCTCTCGCAGATAATCGAAAAATTCCTTTACTTTGTGTTGATATTCTGGTTTGGGTGTCTGGTTAGAATTACCTTGGATCTGCACGACATCGAACACGGGATGAGTGACCTTTTGCCAAGCTTTTGGGTCGCGTACATTATCAGCTAACGATAGAGCAGAAGGGTCAAATTTAACTTTAGGAGAACCTGTCCATTCATGCGGAGCATAGTTGCGCTGAGTCCCTAAGCGCCCGCGAATAGCTTGTTCTCCGTTTTGCTCTTTATACTCTTCATAATCTGACATTGTATAGCCTTCAACCTCAATGGTGACATGTGGAAGACCTTTAGGGTCCCGAAGAGAGTAGATGATTGATTGCCCAGTGTCGGTTCGATTGGCATAGCCACCTACACAATGTCCCATCTCATCGCCTTCATATTGCAGCGACTCAGGTGAAGTTAATCTCTGCATTGTCCATCCGTCGTGATACTGATAGACGACTTCGCCTTGAGATTCTGATTCGCGATTCTCTCTCTTCCAATCTTGGAACCACTCTTCAAATTCATCAAAGTTCATCTTATTAATATCGAAATTCTGCGGTAGTTTATTCTCTTGCCGCAATTTGTTCAATTGCGTACCAGCCTCACCTACTACATCAACAAAGTGCTGAGTAGGCGGGATACCTGATTGGGTTTTAATTTGCTTAACCAGCCAAGGCCAGAGTTTGTAACTTTCGGGCCAATAGCGAAGAAGATCGTCTAAAGCCGCTTTAATTGATCCGTAAGTGCGAGGAGCTTGCTGAATTTGCTGCTTCTTTAACCCACTGGATAGAGCATCTTTTGCTTGATCTGTGGTGTAGTGAATGTCTCCACCTACAGCTAAAGAAGGTCCACCTAGGGCATCATTAATGATTTTCCAATAATCATGTCCGCTCCAATCTGGTGTCTTCCCAGACAATACATCTATCGTATCTTTAAACGGATCAATATGTTTATTTCCTTGCTCCTGTAACTGGATCAGATATTGATAAATTTGAAGTGCTGTTCTTTCTGTCTCTGTTTGATCAGTTAACTCTCTCCATTGGTCTCCTCCGCGCAAACTATTGTGCTTAATATCAAAATATTCTTTGAGTTTAGCAATATCAGCGCGTGGAGGCTTGTGTCCTAAACTAACAGCATCAGCTGTGTCTATTATGGAACTAGGAGTTGTCGCGTTATTGCGGACAGCATCCCATCCGAGAATGTCTTCATATTGCTCTAAGGCCAGTTCTCTAATCGAACGGCCCAGCCTGACCATCCCCCAGGCAGACATTAGTTCACAAGCCCAAGATAAGCTAGAGCATCTACAGAAAGCGCCTGTAGTGTCTCAGCATCTTCAGCAAAAGTCAAAGGCTCCCATTCACCCGACTGGTCATCTATCAATCGAGCAACAATCAGCTCAAAATCAGCCATCTGTCCGACAGTTAAAATTACTGAATACCAGTCACTCTCCTGCTGATAGAAGATACTCGCTACTTGCGGGGTCACACTAGCTATTCCTTGGATTTGGTGATGATACTCTTCGTCCGGCCCAACCGAAATGTCTATCTTGGGCGGAGCCTCACCCAGGAGCGAACAGATCGTCACGTGATGAACAATCTTGGAGAGGACGCTGCGCGGTACGTGATCGAAATTTAACGGAGTCTTGTGGGAAGCCACATTAGATTGTACCATCTCAGAAAGAAACGCTGGATTAGGCGGAGTAAATTTAATCATTCGACCATCATTTCTTAGAAAGAGGTAAAAGATAGAAGGCCAGGACTAGCCTGGCCCCTACCAAGTTACGCGACTGTGTAGACGAACGGCGGCTGACCGCGCAGGCCGCTATACTGGCGGCCAGCGATAACAATGCTGCCGGTCTTGACGAGCTGCTGTACTGCCCATCGTGTAGTCTCAAGATTCAGGCCGGTCTTCTCAGAGATTTCCCGTGCCGTGATTCCCGTCTTACGCCGGGAGAGCGTCGAATAGACGGTCTCCGTTGCTGTCTTCTTCATCAAAATATCGTAGCATGATCTTGTTTAATGACCTCTCCACCAAACACCGTGAACATCGTAAACATGAACATAGTTGATCAAGAATACAACCAATAACGCCAAAGCGACCAGACCAATAACCGCACAGACGCCTTCAAAGGTGATCTCTTTGTCGGGGTCTTGCGCCATCCAGCTTCTCTCTAGGTCTCTCGTTACAAATCCGAAATATATGATCAGGGCGTTCGCACAAGTCGGGCGGACAAGGCATCCACCCGACTTCGCGACCTTCCGAATCGTTAGCTACACAAGCGCAGGTGCCGATAGCTAAGCTGGTGTACGACCGCACCGTCAATCCACAACATCGATGAATCCGTGTTTAAGGGCCTCATCGGCGCTGAGCCACCAATCACGGCGGAGCCAATTCTTCTTGATATAGGTACGAACTTTCCTGAAGTCCTGACCTGTGGCCTCAGCAGCACGCTTAGCAAAAATATCGAGAATATTCTCCTGGACCTTCTCTACCCACTTAACCGTGTCCTCGACTTCACCGAATGATCCAACCGCACCAAAGGATGCCTGATGAATAAGTAGCCATGCCTGGGGCCCCATTTTACGAGTGTCGCCTGCCTGGAGAAGAATCCCTGCCATCGAAGCAGCAGTACCAAGAGTAGAAGTAGTAACATGGTGGCCCTGTGCGCGCACTCGTCCAATATAATCAAAGAGTGCCATGCCGTCCACTACCGAACCGCCGGGTGAATTGAAGATGATCTCAATATCGCATTCTTTGTCTGTGCGAGTCCACTCGGCTAGCTTATTAATACAGTTCTCTACGGTAGAGCTAGCGACCGGCTTATCGAACACGTAGATGTGATAATACTGATCCTTAGCAAGCTCTGCCTGCTCTGCTCGCTTGAGCTTAGCCAGCTCGATCTCAGACTTAGCTGCTTCCAGCTCAGCTTTTTTAGCCTCATTCGCAAACTTGTTTGCTTCCTGCCTGTGCTTTTCCGCCTCTGCTTCGGCATTGGCGACATTGGCCCTGACTTCCTCTGGCGTTAGTGTTCTTTCACTCATCCTTTGTCTCCAGTTGTCGTTAGTGTGTCTTTGATCTCTTCCAATAGATGCCGTTGCTTTGGCGAAACTTCATCCTTTGCCTTATCGATCAACTCCACAATCATCTTGGAAAGTACCTTGACCCGGACATTTGCTTCAAGTAATAGCCACTCTTGTTGTGCGAGCTGTCTGTTGGCGATAACAAGATCAGCAAGAATATTCTCCGGATTTGTTGTACTTTCCGGCCTCTCTTCCACCTATTACAGAATAAACCATAGATGTTTAAATTAGCTCTCGGCTCTAATACACCAAAAGTCAGAAGTCAGCGATTCGTCTAGCATATAAGCAGCAGGCATCCAGAAGTAACCAGAGTCGGCCCATTCTCCTCCCCAACTGTTGCGAACTTCGAAGTAGAGCTGATTATTGATCTGTTTATAACCAATGGCCAAGACGGCGTGTCCGCCAAGAATCTGCTCTCCGGCCTCCGGCATAGGCATAATTCCAGTAGACGCAACTTCTTGCGACTCAAAAGACTCGAAAACAGTAAATCCAAAGACAAATGGCCGACCGACCGCCAGAACATTGCGTAGATAATAGCTGGTCCTGATCGGTCGGGCGTACTCAATAGTCTTAAACTTGAGCGCATCAGTAAACGCCTGATCGGGTGGTCTAACCGTAAATTGACCGATATTATAAGGCCAATCAGTCTCAGGTGGAGCACCCAAAGAAGCGACCACCTTAATGCCGTCTCTGATCTGAGCACCCGAATCTGAATTAACTGTTCCTTCAATCTCGCGCTCGTTCCAATAGATAAAGAGCCGAGAAGGAACATTTTGACCTTCGGCCTCACCCTGCTTCATTTGCTGATATTGAACAGCTCCCGCAATCGCGTTAGCCGTGCAACTCCCGATTGTTTCCTGGTCATAGACCGGCGGCATCTGCGCCCGTAATGAGAACTCGGGCGGCGGAAGAGTAAGTCTCTCAACCGCAGTTAATGGAGCGTGCCAATCTCTATGATCTAGTGAATCTCTCGCCCAACCGTAACTATGCCGAGAGCCAGAAGGATTTGTCAAAGGGATAGTCATCTTGTTCTTTACCTGGAGCGTGTTGCTCTTGGTAAGCACTCATAACACTATCCCATACGACGTTGCGGTCTATAGAAGACGCGTAGATCTGCGGCCTTCCATTTTTGATTAGTCCGACTGCGACATCGATATCCTGAGGCAACGAATTCCTAGAGATCAAATTACCGATATATTTCTTCTCTGTCTCGTCGAGACCCAACTCATCCGCAAGACTGTCGGCGATCTCCCACCACCAACGACCAAATCCGACCTTACCATTAAGATAAACCCAATTGGTGGTGTCAGAAGCCTCCTTCTGTGTCACCGGATGTCTCTCACGGCACACTTTAGGGTCCCACTCGTGTGGGGAGGTCAAGCCTACTTCACAATGGCAGGGCCGCAGGAAATGAGTGTCGCCCTCAGGATTAAGTCCGGGGGCGTTACCGGGTACGCCTACGTCATGAAAGAGCTTATCGGAGCGAGGATGCCACCAAGCATCGCCGCCCGTGCCCGTCTCCGTGTGTTCTGCTTCGCGCCACAACCTACTCTTTAACTATAGCTAGGGCGCAAAGTAACCGAGTGCAAATCCGACTCCGACGCAAACCAGCGTCCAAATTAGAAAGAGATAGAGTGCGTACCTCTCGTCGCTCACGGCTCTCTCGCCGTCATTTCGTCGTACCACTCTTGCCTGGTCATTCCGATCGGCTCCAACAGCTTGACTTCTTCGCTGGTGGCAGAGCCGTCGTCAAACCACAGAATGCATTCACCAAGTCCACATGGATTCCACTTACCGGCAGATCCTTCGACTTCCGGCTTATCTATATAACGTACTCTAGCCATTGACGAGTCTAGCCATTGACGAGTGCCCACCACCCATGATGAAGTCTCTGCACATAGCCCCTATTGCGCAACAGCCTGAGCGAAGAGGATACACAAGCGGGCTTAGCTCGGGTGGCTGCTACGAGTTCGCGTGTTAGCATGCCGTCAGCCGAATCAGCAAGAAGCTGCAATATTCTGCGCTGTAAGTATCCCATTAGGCCCACAAAACCTCAGCCAATGACTTATACAGCTTCTCAGCAACATCGCGCCCAATCTGCAGAGAGACACGAGTAGCATCCTCATCAGACATATAGCGCGAGAATTCATCGCTAAAATCGCCCTCTAGAACGAGGAATCCGCGCTCTCCTCTGACACCCGCAATATCTATAGCCATCTTAGAACCATCTGCACCATAGCCGCCGTCTACCTCGATATAAGCATCATCGATCATCTCAACCAGCCTCTCCGCTCAAGACAGCGCTGACAAACAAAGATCGGATTGCCGAGCATGTTGAATTTCCCGCTCGGGATAAAGCGGTGCCCAAGAATCCAACATACGAGTCTCACAGCAGATACACTATCTTGGTCCTTATCATGCATTATTCAATTTCGCCACACTCATCTCGCGGGCTATTGTCAAAGAAGCCAGTAGAGGCCCACATCTCTCCGTACATCTCCTTCTCATCTTCGTCAAGCCAATAGCATTCGCCGCGCGTAGTTTCAGCGCAGTGAAGATCATGTTCGCCGGTCTCTCGACAATAAGCCGTACCCTGATGGCCGTTGCCATACATGGTCTTATGAGTACACATTTCGACCTCTCGGGTGCACAATAGGAACCACGACAGCCTCGTCGGGATCAGACGACATTGTTCTCGCATACTGCCGCGCCGTACCAGCAGAGCGGAACGGGCCGACAACCTGGATGCGATGTTGTTCCGGCATCTGACCCATAAATTC
>JAGWWT010000076.1 GCA_018970245.1 Patescibacteria group bacterium | reverse complement strand
TAGGTTCAGGACTCATTAATTGAGATAAAAGATGACGGTGACGGCGATGCATATGGCTGAGATGTACTAACCAACACTCGATCTGACAGCGCGAGGGTGTCAGGGGTGTCGGACTGTCCGATCACGCAGCCCTGAGCACCTTTTCTTTTGCAACTTGTACACTATCCAGGAAGGTTTGCATAGGCGTTTTGCCGTAGCACCATCTTCCCTGATGCGTGCGTTGCGTGTTGTAGTCAATGAGCCATGCATCGAGGTCCTGCTGCAGCTCGTCCACGGTGGTGTAGATTTTCTTGCGGAAGGTCGTGCGGTAGAACTCGTTCAGCATGGTCTTGTGCAGCCGCTCGCAGATGCCGTTGGTTTGCGGATGCCGCGTTTTCGTGCGCGTGTGCTCGATGTCCTCGACCGCCAGATACAGCTCGTAAGGATGCTGCTCGGGGTTGCCGCAATATTCCGTGCCGCGGTCGGTGAGGACGCGCAGCAGGGGAATCTCGTGACTGTCGAAGAATGGTACAACTTTATCGTTGAGCAGGTCGGCGGAGGTGATCGGCGTCTTGTCGGTGTACAGCTTGGCGAAAGCCACCTTGCTGTAGGTATCGACGAAGGTCTGCTGGTAAATGCGCCCGACGCCCTTCATATTGCCCACATAAAACGTGTCCTGCGCCCCACAGTAGCCGGGATGCTCGCTCTCGAACTCGCCGTGCGCGGCCTTCTCCTCCTTGGCTTTTTCAAGCGCGGCCACCTGCGTCTCGGTGAGCACCAGCCCTTCCTGCGCCGATTTTGCTTCAAGGGCCTTCAGGCGTTTCTTCATGGTTTCGAGATCGTGCCGCATCCAGACGCAGCGCACGCCCGCCGACGACACGCAAATCCCGCGTTTCAGCAGCTCGTTGGCGACGCGCACCTGGCCCCAAGCCGGATACTCGACCGCCATGTCCACCACGGCTTGCTCCACCTCCGGCGCAACGCGGTTCTTGGTCACCGGCTTCCGGCGTGAAATCTCTTTCAGCGCCTCTTCGCCGCCGGTTTCATACAACTCTTTGAATCTGTAAAAACTGTCTCGGCTATAGCCGAGCATTTTACAGGCCTGGGATACGCTCCCCAGCTGCTTTGCAAGCTCCAGCAAGCCTACTTTGTGCTTGATGATTTTCTGGTCGTTTGTCATGGCGTGTTACTCCTTTTTGCCATTAGGGTTATAACACGATGTCAGATTAAGTCTCAACTAGTACACTTTAGTAGGCTCAAAGTGCGCTGCCGTTCACATACCCCCTAACATACTCATATGACTTTCCATTTCCTTGTGGCTAACATGTTGCATATTTCCGGGCAGAGAGGCATGGCCGACAATCAGAGTACCTTCCATACCAAAGGCCTCGTGCGGGTGGCAGTGAAAATGGTAGCTTCCCGCCACGGTAAAAGTGTGCGACCACCTTTCGCCCTTTTTTCTCAGCATGGGACTTACGATGATTTTGTTTTTTAGACCTTTAGGGACGGAATCGAACATGATGTCATGTCCAGCATTCTGTGCGTCGACGAATGTAACGCTGTCGCCGGGCTGGATGGCCAGATGATCCGGCGAGAAATAATAAGGTTTCGCGCGCCTGAGATTGGTGACAGCAAGAATGGTGTAGTCTTTGGCTATGGCAGGTGTCACTGCCGACACAAGCATAATAACGAATAGAAATCTTTTCATCCCTTCCTTTTCCTTTTTAAAAAAAATAGGTTTCATTGATTCTTCATTTCCCCATTAACGGTTCATCATAATAATAATATAAGGGGCGGGCAACCAAGTCTCAACCGTCTGGCGGAACGCTCATC
>JAGWWT010000011.1 GCA_018970245.1 Patescibacteria group bacterium | reverse complement strand
GTCCGTAATGTCAAAAGCCCGTAACGAGAGGCCGCGGATCAAAGGCATGTGTCAGAGCGATCTGATGAATCCTGACAATATCTTTGATGTCTCTGAAGCCAGGCTTACGCACTTTTGGAAATCTGCTTCTGAAATATACTTCAAATCCATCGCCAAGTACAGCAGAGAACGGACCTCAGCGCTCGATCCCTTCGCAATGTACAAGAAATGACCGAACTCTTTGTCGCCCTTCCTTTCGAATCCTTCGGCGATGTTGCTAGAGATCGAGACCGCAGCAGATTGTATTTGGTCTTTGAATTTAAAATCCTTGTTGTCACGAAAAAGACCGTAAATAAGCGTCGAGAGGGCTCGCGCTTTTTGCCAAGCGACAATGTCTTCGAATTTCTCGATCGTCATCGACTTTACGGACTTTATGGACTTTCGACTATGTTGACTTTCGACTTTATGGACTTTATAGACTTTCGACTTTCGCCTTTATATCGACTTATTCGCAGTCGCCCTTTCGGCTATTTCCTGCTTCTTGTACTTCTCGATGTCGGAGATGTATTCCATGAGCGCCGCCGAGAGCGGGACCGCTATGAGGGCGCCCAGGAGCCCGGCCAGCTTGCCGCCTATGACGAGCGCCAAGATGACCACGATCGGCGAGATGCCGACGATCTTCTTCACGACTAGCGGATAGAAGAGCTGGCTCTCGAACTGATAGATGATGATGTAGAGGCCGATCAATAGGAGCCCGGTGCCCACGCCCTTATCAGCGAATGCGATCAGGATGGCCGGCACGGAAGAGATGATCGGTCCGAAGACTGGGATGATCTCGAAAAGCCCGGCGAATATGGCAAGGAGGATCGCATGAGGTATGCCGACGACCATGAGCACGAGATAGACGAGCACGCCTATCAATATGCCGAGGATTATCTGGCCCTGGAGCCACAGAGCGATCTTCCTCTGCGATCTGGCCCAGAGGTTGGTGATGTATTCATGATGCTTGACCGGCGCGATAATGCGCAAGAAGTCCGCTACTCCCTCTTCTTGGACAGCCAGATAGAACGACAGGACCACGATGAGTATGAACGAGAAGAGGCCGCCGAAAAGGACGCTCGCCGTCTGGAACACGCCCGCCGACGTGCCGACTATGAGCTGCTGGAGCCCGGAGATGAGATCGGAGAGCGATACCGTCCTGCTGGCGATCGACTGGCCCATGCCAGTGCCGAGGCTTACGCCAGCCGATGACATGGGGTTCCAGATGTCTTCGAGAGATATGTTCTTAGGCAGGCTGTTGAGGAAGCTTATGGCGTCTTGCGTGACCAGCGGAACGATGAATATCATGATGCCGGCGATGATGGCCGCGAGGACGATGAAGACCAGGATCACAGATATGATCCTGTGCACCCCTTTGCGCTTGAGCCTGCGGATGACCGGCTCAATGGCCGAGGCGATGACGACAGACGCTAGCACGACCAGGACGATATCGAACATATACCACAAGGCCAGTATCAGGATAACGACGATCACGGCCCGGATGATCGTGCCGGTGTTTATGCGGATGTTCAATTCTCTGGAGGAGTCGGCCATGTTAGCCGAAGTATAGCGCCAAGCGGCGAGTTATGGAAGCGTGCTCATACGAACCTGAAGTACGGCTTGAATGCCTCGGCGTCTTTGAAACGGCCGATGATCGCCAGGTTCAACCCCTTATTCACGAACACATCCTGCGCCAATTTTTGGACATCGGCGGCCGTGACGGCAGCTGTTTTGGCTATGATCTCTTCAGGCGACTGGATCTCATGCTTCATCGTCTCCTGGTAGCCGCAGAATTCGGCGCGGGCATCGGAGGTCTCCAGCTCGAGCATGGTCGTGCCGGCGATATAGTCCTTGGCCTTCTTGAGCTCGGCGTCCGAAACCGGCTCGGACTTCATGCGCTCGCACTCCCCCAAAATGCCCTTGATGCCCTCGCTCACTCGAGAGTTGTCGACTCCTGCCGATATCGTGAGGACGCCGTGGTCGGTATATGAATCCTGGTCGCACTTGATGTAATAGCAGATGCCGAGCTCGTCGCGCATCTTCGAGAATAGCCTCGAGCTCATGCCTCGGCCGAGGATGGTCGAGAGGACCATCATCGCCGGCATCCTAGGATCCTTAACAGCGAAGCTCCGCGCCCCGATGACGAGATGCGTCTGGTCGGTCTCCTTGAATTCGGTCATGATAGCCGGTTCGGATTGCTCTTCAACCGTCGATGGCTTGCCTGATTTCTTGCCACTGGAGATCTTGGCGAACGCTTCTTCGACGGCTTTGGCCGCTTCAGCCTCGTCGAACGAGCCGCCGATTATGACGGTCGTGGCGCTGGCGACATAATGCTGGCCGCGATAGCGGCGGAGGTCGTCCTTGGTGAACGAGCGGACATTGGCTTCCGTTCCGGCGATGTCCCAGCCAGCCGGCTTGTCGCCGTATAAGAGGGACATGAATAGGTCGTGAACGCGGCTCTGGGGCATGTCGCGGTACATCTTTATCTCTTCGACGATCACCCCCTTCTCTTTGGCTATCTCGGATCCTTCGAAGAGCGGGTCGAGATACATATCGGAGACGATATCCAGTATGGCCTCGAAATGGCGGCTATCGGCCTTGGCGTAGTATCCAGTGAACTCCTGAGAGGTGAAAGCATTGTAATGCGCGCCGATAGAATCGAGCTCGCGGGATATGTCGCTCGCCTTAGGGCGCTTGGTCGTGCCCTTGAAGACCATGTGCTCGAGGAAATGAGAGAGGCCGTTGAGGTCCTTCGTCTCATACTTGGAGCCGGCTTCGACCATTACGAGGACGGTCACGGACGGATTGTCGGGCATCGGGACGGTCACTAGCCGCAAGCCGTTCGATAGCGTGGTCTTCTTGAATCTCATGGGTTAAATGTACCAGAGGTCGGCTGGTGTCGCCAAGCCCGCGCGTGGGCGTGAGCGCGGGAGGGCGCCGGCTCTATAAGCCTCTCGACAAGCGCTCGATCAGATCCTTCTCTGCCACTCTCTCCTGCTTGCCTGTGTCCCTATCCCGGACCGTCACGCCTGCGCCTTTCTCGATCGTGTCGAAATCCACGGTCACGCAGAACGGCGTGCCGATCTCGTCCTGCCGGCGATAGCGCTTGCCGATGTTGCCATTGTCGTCGAAGGCGGCAGCCGGTATGGCTTTCTTGACCGCGCGATACACCTCCTGCGCCTTCTCGACGAGCTGCGGCTTATTGCGCAAGAGCGGAAAGACGGCGACTTTGTACGGCGCCACGGCCGGCGCTAGCTTCAGATAGACGCGCTTCTCGCCTTCGCCTCCGAGCTCATCCTCGGTGTAGGCGCCGCAAAGGATAGCCAGGATCGTCCGGTCCAGCCCGAATGACGGCTCGATCACGTGGGGTATGAAGCGCTCCTTCGTCTCCTCGTCGTAGTAAGAAAGGTCGACTTTGCTGCGCTCCGAATGCTGCTTGAGATCGAAATCCGTGCGATATGCCAATCCGTAAAGCTCCTTCTTTCCGAACGGCCAGTCATACTCGAAATCGATCGTCCTCTTCGAATAATGGGCGCGCTCGCCGTCAGGCACCTCCAATTCATGGACATCCTTCTCGTCCAAGCCGACATCCTTGATGAAGCCATGGACCTCGCCGACGAAATGCTCGAACGCCTTCTGCCACTCTGCCGGCTTGACCAGATACTCTATCTCCATCTGCTCGAATTCGCGCGCTCGGAAGAGGAAATCGCGCGGCGCGATCTCGTTCCTGAAGGCTTTCCCTATCTGAGCCATGCCGAATGGCAGCTTCGGATGGAGAGAATCCAGGATGTTCTTGAAATTGACGAACATGCCCTGGGCAGTCTCAGGCCGGAGATATGAGACCGATGAATCGTCCTGGACTGCGCCGACGCTCGTCTTGAACATCATATTGAACTGCTTCACGTCCCCGAGCGCGCCGCCGCAATCCGGGCACTTCTTGGCGTCTTCCAGCTGATCGGCGCGGAAGCGATGATGGCACTTCTTGCATTCGACCAGCGGATCAGAGAAGCCGCTCACGTGGCCGCTGGCCTGCCAGACGTTCTGATTCATGAGGATGGCGGCATCGACCCCGAACATGTCGGAGCGATCGCTGACGAAGCGCTTCCACCACAGCGCCTTGACGTTGTTCTTGAGAGCCACGCCGAGCGGGCCATAGTCCCACGTCCCGGCCAAGCCGCCGTAGATCTCCGATCCTTGGAATATGAAGCCGCGCCTCTTGGCCAGAGAGATGATGCTCTCCATCTTGTCCGAGCCGTTCGGAGCTTTGCTGTCCTTCTTGTTAGACATAGCGCGATATTACACCAAATCAGGCTTTATCGCACTACCGTCTCATCGCCGCTCTGATAGGCCGGGTCCGTGCTGAATCGAGTGGTGAGCTGGTCTTGTTGGCTGGTGAGAGAGGCTCCAGTGAAGCTGTCCGTCGCGGAGAGGGTCGCCTGGCCGACAAGGACCGGCGACTGCCCCACTTGCGACACGCTGGGCTTGAGAGAGACCTGGAAGTCCAGCTCGCGCCTGTTGCTCGTCCCCGCGTACGCGCTCACATTGCCGATATTCCAGGTGACCGTGCCGCTATTCGCGTCATAGACGACGTTCTCGGTCGAGGGGCTGACCTGCCCGAGCCATTTGACGTAAGCCGGCAGCTGAGCGGTCACGACGGCGCTGCCGACATCGCTCGAAGCGTTGGTGACGTTCCATATGATCGTATAGGTCGTGGCCTGCTCAGCCTTGGGCGGAATCGGTCCCGTATTCATGAATGGCCCGGTGCTCCTGGCGACCCTTCCCGAAAGGGCTACGCTCGACGAGATCTTGGTGGTCCTGGATGCGGCAGCCGTGACGCTCTCCGGGACATTGGCCTCTTGGGCTCGCGTCCCCGAGACGCTGACATCGATCTTCAATGTCGGGTCGACGACCGGGTTGTTCGGCGTGCTCTGATCCTGAGGAGTGACCATGAATGAGAGCTTGCCGCTCGCGCCAGGGGCCACGGATGCGAGCTCCGGGTCGGTCTGGGGATTCCAGACGATCGTGTCGTTGGACGAGTCGAAATACCCCTGCTCCGGCGAGACTGAATTCTTGTCATACGCCGATCCGGAGAGCTTGGCCGAGATGATCATGTTGGAGACGGCCACGGGGAGATTGTTGTACCAGTCGATCTCCACATGCTCGGTCTGGCCGAACTGGCCGACGTGATCGGCCGTGCCTTGGTCGTTATCGATGCCTATCCCGAGAGAGACGAACGGCTTCTGGATGGTCACATCCTGCTCGATGGACATGAATTCCGTCCCGATCTTGCTGGGATCGGAAGCCGATGCCGAACCGACGCTGAAATGGAAGGCTCTGAGGTCCGTGTTCTCGCCCGTCAGGTTGCCGTGGAGCGTGACCGTCCTGTCTCCGCCCGGCGGGATGTCGCCTATCTTCCATGTGGCGTTGTCAGAGATCGTGGGCAGGTCCGAGGATTTGAAGACATACCCGAACGGATACGAGGCCTTGAGGACGATGTTCTTGAGCGTCTGATCTGAATTGGACTTCAGGTCGACGGTCATATCGAAGTCCTGGCCAGATACCGCCTCATTCACGCCGGAGACCGTGACGTTGATCGGCGAAGAATTGATGAGGACGTCATAGGTCTGGGTCTTGGTGAAGACGGACGAGGAGCCCTTTATGCCGTAAGTCAGAGTCACCGTTATCTCCTTCTGGAGGTTCTGCTCGCCATAGATCATGGCCTGGATGGATTTGTGGGCTGTCGAGCCGGCGGGCATATCGCCGATGAGCTCCTGGTGCCTCGTAAGGGGCTTGGAAGGATCGGCCGGATCGACTGTCCCGTCGGGAAAATCTACGGACATGTCCACCGCCTGGAGGTCGACGTTATTCTTGTTTATGGCGGTGACGTCGAAAGTGACGGGCGCGCCGCCAGGAATGGAGACGGGCCCGCTGATGTCGATCTCGATATTGTTCGCAGAGATGAGGTTCGTGCCGTTGAAGAAAAGATAGGCTCCCAGGCCGACTGCCAGTATGCAGAAGACCGCGGAAGCGATGAGGATTTTTGTCGTGAATGACATGCGATGATCCTTGTATTCCTGATTGAGAGCGGCGGGCCTGACATCCTCTTCTGGCGGATGCTCCCAATCGGTCTTTACCGACGTTTCCTCGTCGGTATAGCGGAGCTTGCGCTTGGTCCGGATGTCCGGCGCATTGCGCGAGTAGAGCGTCTCCTTCAGGCCTTCGATGCGGCTTTTGTCGTTCTCCGGGGGCACAGCGTAAATTCTACCGCATCAGAGCTATCTTTTAAATAGCTCATCGAATAGGCTCGTAGAATAGGCTCATCGAATAGGCTCATCGAATAGGCTCATAGAATAGGCTCATAGAATAGGCTCATAGATGGCTTTCCTTCAGGGCCTGATTGATCTGCCTGTTCATGGCGAGCCGTTTCGGCCCCAGCGACTCCAGGAGCTCCGTTGTTATCGGACCAGACCTCATCTGCTCGTCGATCGAGGAGCCGGATCCTATATATCCGAGGGCATCGAGCATCCGCAGAACCGTCACAGACTCCAGCGTCTTCAACTGCTCGCCAGTCGATCCGTGCCCGTCCAAGAAATCCGCCGCCGATGCGATCGCATCGAACAGCCTAGAGTTGGCTTCTTCGCCATGAAGTAGCCGTTTCAATAGAAAGGCCAGCCTAGCCACCAGCTCTCTCTCATCTCTAATCTCTGTTCTCTCTTCTCTAATATCTAATCTCTCATCTCTCCTCTCTTCCCTCACCGACGTCAGCCTCCAGAATTCTTTGCCGCGGACCAGCGAAAAAGTCCCGAAGGACATGTCCTGCGCGTGATATCGGAGCTTCGACCTTTCCAGTCTGATCCCGCGCGCTGTCGCCGTGACCAATCCGAGCTCGCGCGTGAATATGGACAAGATCTTGTCGGCCTCGCCGTATGGCCGCGAATCGATGATGAAGCCCGGGGTCGTGTGTATCTGATACATATGCCGCTAGGCCTTGTCTACAGAGAAAGCTTCCCCTTGCTTGATCTCGCCTATATTCGTGGCTTTTTTGAGCTGCTGCTCATATTTCTGCGCCAACGGGAGCTCGCCTGAAGCCAGCGTCAATCTCGCTACATCAAGAATGGTCATCCCTTTCTCTTTGCGAGCGTCCTGGATCCTGCGCACTAATTCGCGGAAATCGCCCTCTTCTTTCAGCGCCGGCGTGATATCCGTATCTAGAGCGATCTCGCCTTCTAGCTTGGCATCGACAGCGACAGACTTGACGTTGATCTCTTCCCTAAGTACGGCAGCGAGCTCGTCGGACAGCTTCAGGCCGATCTTCAATGACGACAGCGGTTGCCTGACATTGATCTTCGCGGCCATCCTAGCTTCAAGGGCCTTCGATGCGATGCTGCGCGCTTGACCCATGGCTTTTATCAGCTCCTTGTCCGCCTTCTTGGCGGCTGGCCATTTTTCTAGATGCACGCTCTCGAGCGGGCCGCCGGCCTCTTTGTAAAGATGCTCTGCGAAAAACGGAGCGAACGGCGCCATGACTTTGGCGAGGGTGAGCAAGACCTCCTTGGTGGTCGCTAAAGCCGCTTCCTTGTCGGCGAGATCATCGCCCTTGAACCTGTCCCTGGAGCGGCGGAGGTACCATTGCGAAAGGTCAGCCACGAATTCCCGGATGGCGCGCGTCGGCTCTAGGAAGATGTAAGAATCCAGCCCATCCGTGACCGTGCCTACCAGCTCGTCCAGCCGCGCCATTATCCACCTATCCAGCACATTCTCTAATCTCTCATCTCTAATCTCTAATCTCTCATCTCTAATATCTAATCTCTCATCTCTAATCTCTGCCCTCTCGTACAGCTTATAGAAAGACAGCACATTCGCGGCCAAGTTGAAGACTTTCTTGACGATCTCGTCGACCGTCTTCTCGTCGAAATCCTTGGATTCTCCAGGCTGGTTGACCGAATACATCCAGAAGCGCAAGGCATCGGCGCCGTATTTGTCCATCATCTCGAATGGGTTCAGGACATTGCCTATGTGCTTGGACATCTTCTGGCCCTTGGCGTCGAGGATGTGGCCCAGGCAGACGACGTTCTTGTAAGCTTTGCCTTTGCCCATGAGGACGCCGATAGCATGTAGCGTGTAGAACCACCCGCGAGTCTGATCGATGGCCTCAGAGATGAAATCCGCCGGATACCTCAGCTTCTGCTCTCTTTTCTCTGATCTCTGCTCTCTAATCTCTGATCTCTCATCTCTAATCTCTAATCTCTGATCTCTAATCTCTGATCTCTGCTTAAACGGCCAATGGTCTTCCGCGAACGGCATCGCTCCGGAATCGAACCAGACATCCATGACTTCCCGGACGCGCTTCATGTCCTTGCCGCATGCGCACGGAAGCCGGACCTCGTCTATGTATGGCCTGTGAAGTTCGAGCTCGAACTCAGGGTTGTGCGGCAATATCGAGAACGGCACCTGCCTGACCTCTGCGTTGTCTATATAATCCTTGCCGCCGCGCATCGCGAGAGACTCCGCGCGGTCCAGCCCCTGCGCCGCCGCCATAAGGAGGAATATCGGCGTCTCATGCGAGATGATGAGCACCTTCTTGCCCTCGTGCTTGGATTCCAGATCATAGAGGAACTCGCCCATGCGCTTCTTTATGTCCGCATAAGTCTCGCCGCCCTTGGGACCCTTGGTGAACCGCTCCTCGAAACGGCACTGCTCGTAGAAGAACCTTATGTCCTTGCCGTTCCACTCGCCCATATCCATCTCCCTTATGCGGTCGTCGGATATCACCTGGCTGTCTTCGAGGCCGAGCGTCTCTTTGATGATGGCAGCGGTCTCTTTCGTCCTCTCCAAAGGAGAGACGTACACGAGATCGGGCTTGATCTTCTTCAGGTCATAAGCCGCCGAGATCGCCTGATCCCTGCCGATGGCCGTGAGCCTGGACGGCATCGCCTTGTCGCGCGCTTCAGAATCCAAGATGTTCCTGGTGTTGTTGTCGGCTTGGCCGTGCCGCATGGCCCAGTAGGTATTGCGCGGCTTCTTCGATATCTCGGCTATCGAGCCGGCCACGCGGCGCTCGCCGCATCCGCCGTTCGAATGCTCGCAGACCCAGATCGGCAGCGGCGTCCCCCAATATCGCTCGCGCGAGACAGCCCAGTCCTTCACTTCGCGCAGCCATTCCCCGAATCTGCCGTCTTTTATATGCTCGGGCTCCCAATGTATCGGCTGATTCTCCTTGATCAGCTTCTGGCGGAGGGCGGACATCTTTATGTACCAGGAATCGCGCGCGTAATAGATGAGAGGCGTGTGGCAGCGCCAGCAGAACGGGTATGAATGCTGGTACTTCTCCTTGGCGAAGAGCAAGCCGCGCCCCGCCAGGTCCTTGATGATCTCGACGTCGGTGGCTTCGTCCTTGACGAACTTGCCGGCCAAGAAGCCGGCTTCCGGCTTGAATGTGCCGTCCTCGCCGACCAGATGATGCTTAGGAAGGCCGACCTTCGTGCCCAACTCGAAATCGTCCTGGCCATACATGACCGCCGTATGGACTATGCCCGTACCGTCAGCCGTCGTGACGAAATCGGCAGCGTAGACTTTGAAAGCATCGGCAAGCTTGTCCTTTTCGGGGCCGGCGATGCTGCCCATGAATGGATACAGCGGCTCGTACGAGGCGCCGATCAGGTCCTTGCCTTTGAATTCGGATAGTATCTGGAAGCCCGCTGGCGCGCCGTCCTTTGAGGATGCTTTGGCTACGGCTTCCGACCGTTCCTTGGCCATGATGAGGACATCCCCAGATCCTTCGAAGCGGCCCGCGACATAATCCATCTTCTCGCCGATAGCCAGCGCCACGTTGCCAGGCAGAGTCCAAGGCGTGGTCGTCCAGGCCAGGAAGTAGACGCTGCCTTGGCCGCCTGCCACGTTGGCGATCGCCGGCGCCCCGCCAAGGACCTTGAACTTCACGTAGACGGAAAGGTCCTTTACGTCTTCGTAGCCCTGCGCCAATTCATGCGAGGACAGAGCCGTCCCGCAGCGCGGGCACCACGGCACGACTTTGTAGTCTTTATATAGGAGGCGCTCATGGTCGACCGTCTTCACGATGTTCCAGACTGACTCGATGTATTCAGGCTTGTACGTTATATAAGGATGCTTGAGATCGACCCAATAGCCCATGCGGTCGGTGAAGTCTTCCCATTCATGGACGAACTGCCAGACGCTCTCCTTGCATTTCTCATTGAACGCGGCGATGCCGTACTGCTCGATCTCTTTTTTGGACTTGAGGCCGAGCTCCTTCTCGACAGCGAGCTCCACCGGCAAGCCGTGCGTGTCCCAACCGCCCTTGCGGCGCACGTAAAATCCGCGCATGGTCTTGTATCGCGGGATGGCGTCCTTGAATGCGCGGGCCTCCAGGTGATGGATGCCAGGCCGGCCGTTCGCGGTCGGCGGCCCTTCGTAGAAGACGAATTCCTTGCCCTTGGCCGTCTTTTCCAAGGTCTTTTCGAATATCTTCTTCTCTCTCCAGTAGGCCAGCGTCTTCTCTTCTCTTTCGGCGTTAGGGCTTTTCGGCATGCACACAGCTTACGGCAATTTCGATGCCATTTCAATCATCAGCGCGCCGCGGCCATGCGTCCTGCCGCCAAACGCCATTCGTGCTACTATGGTCATATGGCACTAGTAAAAGTCGAACAACACAGCTTCCTTGGCGGGATCTGGATGATCGGCTGGCTATTCACGATCGGCTTCCTGTCCTTAGGCTTCTGGCAGGCGGTCATAGCCATCATCATCTGGCCGTACTACATCGGCGTCTTTTTGAACGCGATCGTCAGATAAGCTTAAATACGTCATCGCGGCGTATTATCACGCGGCGTGCCCCGCGGCTCGCCACGGGGTAATTGATTTAGTCGCCCGATTTTTTATTCACAGAAATCCATTTGCATGACATTATTAACGGCCTAGTTGAGCCGTCCCGCAGAAAAATTACAACATACGAGCGACCAGAATGACGTTTCGATGAATTGAAGAGAAGTGACAGACCTCGCGGGCCCCGCGTCATCCGCCCCTCATGGCCCGCCCCACATCCCCGCCCCGCAGCGCCTCACATCTTCCTCGGGACTTTGATGCCCAGAAGCCATAGGCCGTTCGCCATCACTGTCTTGAACGCGCGCGTGAGCGCGACGTGATAGGGCGAAAGCGGGTCATTTTCGTCCAGAATGACCTGCCGCCCATAGAAGCTGTTGAACTCCGCCGCCAGCGCGGTCAGATAGTTCGCCACTATCTGCGGCGCATAGGCCTGTCTGGCCCTTTCCGCCACATCCGGGAATCTCGACAACAGCCTCTCCAAATTGCCGACCTTCTCCGGCACCCTTATAGACTTTCCGGACTTTATGGACTTTATAGACTTTCCGGACTTTATAGACTTTATGGATTCTGCTTTTTCTATAACAGAATTCGCGCGGACTGCCGAATATTGGAGATATGGGCCCGAATCGCCTTCGAACGAGATCGACGAAGCCGAATCGAAGATAACGTCGCCGCCGATCGCCTGGCGCAGGATAGTGTACTTTATCGCCGCGATGGCCACTTCATCGCAGACCTCTTCATCCTCTATCCGCTCTTTGACGAGCTTCCGGATATCGTCGATCAGCTGCTCGGCTGATATCACATTGCCCTTCCTCGATGACATCTTCCCCGTTGCGAACCTCAGCATGCCGTGACTCATGTGCCGCGTCTTCTCGGCGATATCCGGACGGATGAGCGACAAGACCTTGAGGAGCACCTTGAAATAGTCGCTCTGCTCATTAGCGGTCACGATGATCGATCGGCTGAGATCGGGATACAGCTTGAACTTCTCGGCATTCAGTCCGAGCTCCTTCGCCTCGTATGTCGGCAGGCCTTGAGACGTGATGAAGACGCGCGTATGCAGCCCATGCTTCTCTCCCTTGAATACGACAGCGCCGTCGCTCTTCTCGAAGACTCCCTTGTCCAAGAATCCATTCACGGCAGCGAGACCATTCTCGTCCACCTCGCTCTCGAAGAAGAATCGGTCGAATCTCGTCCCCAGGCGCGCGTAGATGCTGTCGAAATATTCCAGGCTGACCTTCCGGCCGTAGTCGTATATGCGGTTGATGCCATCATCGGACCGGTCGAAGATCTTCTTGTTCATCTCCAAGATCTCCTTCCTGGCCTCGGGATCGTCATCATGCGACGCGCCCTCGGCATATCTCTCCCCTAGCCAGGCCACCTTTTCTTTGACCGCCTTCTCATCCTCCGCCTTCTCCGCCGCAAGATCCGCCGGCACGCCCTTTTTCATGATCGCCCATATCGTCTTGGCCACATGCAATCCGACGTCTCCCTGATAACAGGCGCGGATCACCTCTGCGCCGGACGACTGGATGAGCCGAGATACCGATTCGCCTATGGCATTGGACATGAGATGGCCTATGTGGAAGACCTTGAATGGATTCGGGTCGGTGTATTCGACCATGACCTTCTGGCCTTTGAGGCTATGAGACTGCCCATAATGAGCATCATCAGCGATCTTGAGAGCCTCTTCAGCGAACCAGGCATCCTTGACCTTGAAATTTATGAAGCCGGGCCCGGCGATCTCGACCGCCTCGACTTCAGAGGGCGCGCCCTTCATGAACTCGGCGATGACCTTCTCGGCCAGCGCGCGCGGGTCAGCCTTGAGGCGCTTGGCGTTGGCCATGGCCAGGTTAGTGGTCAGATCGCCGTGAGCGGGGTCTTCCGGATATCCGAGCTGGATCGTGCCGGGATCGATGCCGCAATCCCCGGCTACGGCCGCGAGCCTATCATGTATCTTTTCCTTCATGGAGTGATTCTAGCCGAAAAACTTGAAAAAATCGATCAGACGTGCTAATATTAAGAAGAAAGGTTCTCAATGGTGGATGCCAAGCGGCCCGCTACCGAACGATCCTACGGGCACTCCTAGGAGCCTGCCGCACGGAGGTGGATAGCATTCATCGCCATAGAACCCAGACCCGGGGGCGTCCTGATCCTAGGACGCCCCTAAACTTTTGCTCTGAGGATCCTGTCTATCTCCTTTCCGATCTTGCGGAAATCGCTCTCTTTCTTGCCGCGCGTCGTCTCAGCAGCTGTCCCGAGCCTGATGCCCGATGGATCAGCAGGCGGCCGCGTGTCGAAAGGTATGGCGTTCTTATTGACGATGATGCCGCGCTTCTCGAGCCTTTCACTGGCCTCTTTTCCTGGGATGCCCCCTGCCCCTCGGCTGTCTTTTTTTCCGTCGTCCCAAGTATCGACTAGGATGAGATGCGTATCCGTGCCTCCCGAAATGAGCCTCCAGCCTTTCCCGTGGAGCTCTTCGGCGAGGGCTTTGGCGTTCTTCACGACCTGCGCAGCATATTTCTTGAAGGCGGGCGACGCCGCTTCTTTCAATGCCACTGCGACAGCGGCGATCTGGTTGACGTGGGGACCGCCCTGCAGGCCGGGAAAAACGGCTTTGTCTATCTTCTTCCACAATTCACGGGAGTCTTTCCTCGAGAAGATGAGCGCCGCGCGCGGGCCGCGCAATGTCTTGTGGGTCGTAGTGGTCACGATGTCGGCGAACGGGAACGGCGAAGGATATGCGCCCCCGGCGACCAATCCGGCGAAGTGGGACATATCGACCATCATCAGGCTCTCGGCGGACTCGCAGACGTCCTTCATGCGCGCCCAATCGATCGTGCGCGGATAGGCAGTGAAACCGGAGACGATGACGGCCGGCTTTTCCTTCATGCCCGTTTCGCGGAGCTGGTCGTAATTGAGCGTCTCGGTCGTCTGGTCGAGACCGTAAGGGACCTGCTGCCAGAATTTGCCTGTGGCCGATACCTTATGGCCGTGAGTGAGATGGCCGCCCTGGTCGAGCGCCATTCCCATGATCTTGCCTCCTGGAGGCACGACTCCGGTGTAGACGGCGGTGTTGGCCGGCGAGCCGGACAATGGCTGGACGTTGACATGCCACTCCTCCGGCGAAAGTCCGAACAGCTTGAGGGCGCGCTCCTGGGCGAGCCGCTCGATCTTGTCGACGATCTCATTGCCGCCGTAATAGCGCTTGCCGGGGTAGCCCTCAGCGTATTTGTTGGTTAGCTCAGAGCCAAGGGCTTCGAGGACGTCCTTGGATACGTAATTCTCGGAGGCGATGAGGTTGATGGCCTTCTTCTGCCTGGCCTTCTCGGCGGAGATGAGCTTTTTGATCTGGATGTCTTTCATGGCAAGAATCGTAGCAAAAAAAACAGCCCGTTGCACTGAACTCCGAACAGCGGAGAAATGCAACGGGCTTACTAACCACAACACCTCAACGAATGCTCATTCTGGGCGAGAAATCGGCGGGCTTACGGTTACCGGGTGGCAGATCGCATATGCTTGTGTGACTGCCTCCTTTATCGCGCGCCCGCTTTTTTTATGTTCGGCGAACATGGGGTTTTGACGTATCGCAACGCCATGCGCCAGGGGACCAAGAAGGTACCCGTTCATGCTTCCCTTCCGAAGGGAAATCTAAAGGAGAGCTTACTCTCCCCGGGATTAAAATCAATCCCCAGGTTATCCACACCTTAAGCGGGATCTAGTTCGCCTCCCGGTGCAGCCAGAAAAATTGGTGATATAATCGTCCTACTATGAACATCAAGCCCTTCACTGATCGCGTGCCCGACACTCAATACCGCGACCTTCTGCGAGACATACTCGAACACGGCGTGAGGACGCCCAGCCAGCAAGGAGTAGACGCTTTGACTCTCATGGCTCCGAAACCCCTCCATTTCAAGCTCGAGAACGGATTCCCTCTCATCACCGAGAGGAACATGAGCCCCAAGACTACCGAGACGCTGCCTGTCACGGTATGGCAGCAGGCTATCGGCGAGATCTTGGCCTTCATCAATGGAGCGCGCACCCAAAAAGAACTGGAGAAATTCGGCTGCTACTGGTGGCGCTGGTGGGTCACGAAGGAAAAATGCGAGAAGCGAGGTCTCGAGGAAGGCGATCTGGGACCTGGATCATATGGCGCGGCTTTTCATGACTTCCCGACCGCTGAAGGCGAGAACTTCAACCAATTCAAGACCATCATCGAACAGATAAAGGAACGGCCGCATCTTCGGACGCATTTCATCTCGCCGTGGATACCGCAGTATACTTCGAGGGTCAAAGACCGCCAGCAGAAAGTCGTCGTCTGCCCCTGCCATGGATGGGTCCATATCCGAGTGATCGAGAACAAGCTGACGCTCCATATGATCCAGCGCTCATGCGACGTACCAGTAGGCATGCCGCAGAATCTCATACAATATGCCGCGCTCGCGCTCGCGATCGCCCACGTGACTGGAACCGAAGCCCATGAATACATCCACAGCATTTCAGATGCGCACATCTATGTCGACCAGGTCGACTCCGTGAAGACCATGCTTGAAAGAGAGCCGCGCAAGCTGCCTACCCTATCGCTCACGCCGGAAGCTCTGAAAAAGACCGACCTTTTCGATTTCCGCCGAGAAGACTTCGCTTTGTCGGACTACGATCCCCACCCTGGCATAAAGAAGATCCCTGTGGCAATCTGACGATCGCTGACGACCAGCATGACCCGTTTCATAAACACCGCCGCCATACGCCGAGAAGACCAGCGCAAGGTCATGGAAGAGATCGAAAAGAACGATCATTGCCCTTTCTGTCGTGAGAACCTTTCTAAATATCACAAGAATCCCATCATCAAAGAAGGAAAATTCTGGCTCCTCACCGAGAATCAATGGCCGTATGAGCATACAAAGCATCAGCTGCTCGCCATATATAAGACGCACATCGAGCATTTGAATGAGATGGATCCGGCAGCCGGCGCCGAGCTCATCGAAATGTTCCAGGAAGAATCAAAGAAGCGCCACATCCAAGGCGGCGGCTTGGCCATGCGCTTCGGCTCAAGCGAGGACGGCAACTACGGCAGCTCGGTTCTCCACATCCACGCTCACCTCTTCGAGCCAGACCTGAAAGCGCTCGCATCCGACGAAGCCTGGCGCTTCAAGTTCGGCCAGCCCAAGGACTATAAAGCGAGGAAATAAGCGATTCATTGACAAGCGCCGGCTGCTCAGTAGTATGATTACGGGTTCGTATAAAAACCAACAATAGAAAATAGAAAGGCTCGTTTGTGACTGAACAAAAGTTAGTTATTCCGGGCATGACCGACCCGGCCAGAGTTGCATGCATTGCTCGAGCGCGTAAGTACAGCCAGTACGTCACCTATGTGAATGACGCATTGGCTGGCAAGTGCACAATCTGCAGCCTCGATTCGAATCGAAACCCCAATCCGGAACGGCGAGGATTCATCGAGATTCCAGGCGTCACGCTGTGGAGAATCTGGCATTGCAACCCACCAGAGAAGTTTACCCGGCTCCACTTCCTGATGAGCCCGGTCCGACATATTACCGATAGCCGCGACCTCGATGCTGATGAATGGGATCAGTTGAAGAGCATTTGGAATTCCCTGCCAGCCATGTTCAACTTCAACTTCCGCGGAATCTTGATCCGCGACGGCGATGCTACCCAATCGGCGGGCACCATCCAGCACCTGCACATCCACATGATGGTGCCAGATGGTACCGGACGTGTGGAGTCACCGTTCTGCAAGACACCAGAAGAAGAAGCGGCTGGTGTTGCACGAGCTATCATCTTTGAGAAGCTTCGAACGACTGGTATGAATCCCAGTGCTCTGCCCCCTGAAGAGTTTGAACTTGTAAAGGACCGGCTCATTTAGTATCCGGCTCCACCCAAGGGGACGCATGCGCGTCCCCATTTTTTGTTCGCGCATTCATCTTCACATGGATGATCTTCACATCCTTGCTCTTCAAGATGCGGACGCCATCGAGAGCATCATAGCCGTCGGCGTAATAGAGGTCCTTGATGCCGGAATACGCCACGAGCTTGGCGCAGGCCGGGCATGGGAATGTGGTCACGTACATGGAGGCGCCTTTGAGCGAAACGCCTTTTTCGGCCGCTTCGGCGATGAGCTGGGCTTCGCAGTGGAAGGCGGTGGAATATTCGATAGCCACGCCTTTGTGGAAGTCCGAGCGCGGGTCGCCCTCGTCATACGGCAGGTGCTCCGAGGGCACCGCATGATTATGGACCACGGATAAGATCTTGTTTCCTTTCACGACCGCCGCGCCGATATGCCGCCAATTGTCCGAGCTCTTCTCGGCCTCTTCTTTCAAAAGCTCCATCATCTTCTGGTCTTTGCTCGAAGTCGAGACAGTTTGATCAGCCTCGACCGGATTATTCTCAAAAGCTTTGTGCTTATCCCAGCGCAGGAAGATCGTATCGAATTTCACTCTCGAACTCGGAAAGTATTTCTCTTTTAGCTCGCGCATCACGCCTTCGTCAGGCATGATGATCGCTTGTCTCGACGACCTCAATGATTTCAGAACCGTTTCGTCGGCAACGCGAATGGAATCGAACCGCTGCCAGGCTTCAAGCGAGCTCTTGATCAATTCGGGATCAAGAGCACGTATATCCTTGACGAGCGGCCGGTATTGATTCGTTACGTCTTTACCGAGAATGAAAAGTTCTTTCGCCTCCGGGTGATTCTCAAAAAAACGCCGGTAGCCTTCATGAAGGACTGGTATGTAGGCCAGGATGATCGGTGCCGAATTCGAACGCGGCGCGCGCTTTTTGGCAGGCATTATTTTTTTGCGACGTTCGAACGCCCGAGCAGCGTATCGCTGATCATATCCGCGATCTTGGGTATGATGGCCTTCTCGAACTTCTTGGCGAGCTTGAGCTGCATGCGGCGGATCTTTGCCGAAGTCGAGGTCGTGGCCATCGGCTCAAGGATGAGGACCTTGCCGCAAAACTGCGCCATCTGCTTCATCTTGGCTTTGCCATACTTGTCCACCGTTTCTTTGGTGACGATGAGCACGTCGGGACGGACAGTGCGTATGAGATGCCAGCGCGGCATGTCGTGTTCCTTCACAGTGACTATATCTACTGGGCGCAGATGCGTGACCATCTCCAACCTCTCGGCTTGAGGCACCAGCGGACGGTCTGGGCCCTTGCGCATGCGGACTTTTTTGTCGCTATCGACGCCCACGACCAGGACATCGCCATGCTTCTTGGCCTCCTCGAAATAACGAGCGTGGCCGATATGGACCATGTCATAGGTGCCTTGCGTGAGCACGATGGTGAGGCCGATGCCCTTGCAATGATCGACGAGCTTTTTCAGCCGCCCGTAGTCGGGAACGAATCTGTCCTTGAAGTTCGAGCCGATGCCGAAGATGCCGCCATTAGAAGTGAGTCGCCGTATGGTCATGATAGTGGCTTGTGTGCCTTCAAACGTATCACATCGGTTAGCATGCTACAATATTGAAATCGCCATGAAATGTTTCATTATTGTCGCGATGTCGGCTGACGGCTACATCGCCAAAGACCCGAAATCGCCGTCCACTGTCTGGACCTCGAAGGAAGACAAGAAGCGCTTCGTCGAGCTCACCAAGAAAGCCGGCGTCATCGTGACCGGCCTCAATACCTGGAAGACATTCGGAGGCAAGCCGCTCAAGGACCGGCTGAACGTCATATATTCGCCCGAACCCATTCCTGGCCTGCCCGAGAGTGCCGAGACGACCTCGAAAACGCCAGCCGAGCTTCTGGCCGACCTGGAAAAGCGCGGCTACAGCGAGGCGGCCATCTGCGGCGGCTCGCAGATCTACACCATGTTCATGAAGTCCGGCCTCGTGGACGAGCTCTATCTCACGATCGAGCCTGTCGTCTTCGGCGACGGGATCAGGCTGTTCAAGGAAGAGATGGGCTTCTCTTTGCGGCTCGCGGACATGGAGCGCACCGAAGGCGGCACGCTGCTCCTCCGCTACGAAAAGCTGGATAGATAAAAAAGCCGCACCTCATCGGATGCGGACAGACTGTCGAAGACGCCTCTCTTCGGCCCTTTCGGCGGCGATTATGGATTCGACGCTCTTCACGTAAAGGTCTTCATCGTCCGCATACCTGATGATCTGCACGGCTTCGAGGAGCCTGTGAGATTTTTCGGATATGCGCGTGGCGGCGCTGGCGAACACGAAGAGCGGCCGCTTAATGAGCAGGCGCTTCTCTATCTCCTCCTGGACCCGCTTCGAAGCGTAATCCACGACCGCGACCATGTGGTTGCAGAGAATGACATTGTTGCCATTGTCATTGGGCTGGATGAAAGTCCTGTTAGGGGGAAGGAAGTAGCATGGCAAGACGCTGGCTGGACTGAAATACTCAGCTAACGACTTGGCTAATGCCTTCATCCTGATCAGGAACGTGGACGGGGCCTCGACGCTGTGCGTGAGGAATATGGTGCTTATAGTGTCCATATCTGCAGAGCAGATTAGCACCGCGAGGGCTTTAATTCAACCGCAAAAAAGCAGCGGCTACTTTACATCGACTCCCATCTGGCGGGCGGTGCCGGCGACGATCTTCATAGCCGCCTCGACGGTATTAGCGTTCAAGTCTGGCATCTTCTTCTCGGCGATCTCCTTGAGCTGGGCTTTCGAGAGCGTGCCGACCTTGGAGAGGTTCGGCTTGCCAGAACCCTTCTCTTTCTTCAAAGCCTTGAGGATGAGGCTCGAGGCCGGAGGGGTCTTGAGCTTGAAATCGTAGGTGCGATCCTCGTAGACGGTGATGAGGACCGGGATCATATCGCCGATCATCGCCTTGGTGGCATCGTTGAACTTCTTGGTGAAATCGCCGATATTGACGCCGGCTTGGCCGAGGGTCGGGCCCAATGGCGGCGCAGGCGTGGCTTTCCCTGCCGGAGCGATCACTTTGACTTTTTTGACTATTTTCTTGGCCATGGATGGATACAGAAAATGTCTGGCTACTCTACTATAGCGGCGCTTTTTATGCAAATTTCACGGAGCTTGTGGCAATTGCCATGACTCATCAGACCCAAATATGATTGCAGAGTGGCTGGCGTGCAAGCCGTCGCTTTCAACCTCTTGAGCATCCGTCTTTTTGTCGTCGTCCTCAAGACGCGATGGTCCGGAAAATGGACCCAGCCGAGAAAGTCTACTCCGGACGCAACTGTCTGAATTGAGATCTTGTCGGGGTGCATCGTGAGCTTGAGATTGTCCGCTAAATAATCTTTCATCATAGGCAAAATCCGTTCGAGATGACTTCGATCAGGCAACAAAACGACAAAATCATCGGCGTAGCGGATATAATATTTGGCTTTGAGCCGATGCTTGATAAATTGATCAAATTCGTTCATATAAATATTCACGAGGAGTTGCGATGTCAGGTTGCCAAGTGGTAAGCCAATTCCTTTCCTACTCGAGTGGAAGCTACCTATAATAGCCGACAACAACCACACGATATCCTTATCAAGAATATACGGATCAACAATATTAAGAAGCGTCTCCTGGTCAATATTGGCAAAGAATTTCCTGATGTCGCATTTGAGCACCCAAGCCGTCCGGGTATTATTCCTTGAAATGATTCCGGCGAACTCCCTAAATCGATTAATCGCGCGATGTGTCCCTTTAGCCATCTGACAGGAATAGGAATCTGATGTGAACGTTCTCTCGAAAAATGGCGCCAACTTCCTGTGAACCGCATGATGCAATAGCCTGTCCCTGACGCTCGCTTTATGAATCTCGCGCGGCTTGGGATCAGAGATCTTGAAAGCATGATAGGCGGAATGCCGATAAGTTCTGGCGGCGAGATCATGATGAAGCGAAATGATGTTCGCCATAAGATTGCGTCCAAATTCCTGAACGTCCTTGCGATTCCGCTTGCCGCGAACAAATTCGCGCCAAGCCTCGAGAAGATTATCGAGCGAAATGATATCATTATAGTTATGTCGGAATTGGATATTGGACATGATCAGGGCCAGCCGCCAGCCGCCAGCCGCCAGCCGCCAGCCGCCAGCCGCCAAAGATCTTAACAGTCTTGAGCAAAATCAAGGAATCATACCTGAAATGGTTCAGGTTCTATCAGGATATCCCGAAGGCGCACAGACATTCTCTCGGTCAACGCGTTGATACTTTGTTCTTCGAAGTGATTGAAGCGATCTCTGCTGCGAGTTTTCTTTCACGAGAGGAGAAGCAACCGTATGTTCGTCTGGCCATAAAGAAGCTCGATACTCTGCGCGTGCTTTTAATGATTTTGTGGGAAACGAAATCTTTCGATGACAAAAAGTATATCGCCTTGTCAGTGATCCTCGATGAAGCCGGTAAGATGCTCGGTGGATGGAACGGACAGCTTACAAAACAAAACTCTCCCAAGAAATAGGGAGAGAAATGAAGAGAGTTGCGGGACAACGAACGCGAAACCGCCATTGTCGTTCCACTTGTCGTCAGGCCTGTCGTAGTTGGCATTGAGCCAACGGCCATCGTCGTTGCGGTTCGAGTTGAGCAAGTTCGGATCGCCATCGGAATTGCACGAGACACCACCAGAGTCACTGCCCCTTGAATACTCTCAGAGCTGAATCGAATCCGGCATCGTAATGCCTTAGTGCCCCGTGCCAAGTATCTTCGTTTTTTAAACAGCTGCATGCACCACTCTATCCAAAGCCGTGACCGTGGATACTCTCGATGCATGGATACTGGGTTCGGTAGCGGGAAGCCGTAACCGCCCGCATAATCACCTACTGCCGGCACAAGTATATCTTATTTTCATGCAAAAATTTAGCCCCGCTCCGACGAATCGGAACAGGGCTAAGGACTAAGTTTCTAAGGACCGGAGTCCTAAGGGACCTAGTTTTGAGGACTAACTTGCGGGACAACGAACGCGAAACCGCCACGGTCGCCCCACTCGTCGTCAGGCCTGCCGCAGTCGGCAACGAGCCAACGGCCACCGCCGCCGCGGAACGAGTGGAGCAAGTTCGGATCGCCACCGGAATCGGTGATCGGTCCATGCATGGTGACGATCCACCAGAGGCCCATCTTCTCGAGCTGCTCGTCCGTGAAGGTGTCGCGGATGAGGCAGGCGACTTCCCAATGGGGAGTCTTCCAGCCTTTTTCCGTGGCATGCGCCCGAATCTTCTTCGTGATGCGATCACGCGAGCTGATCTTGCTGCCGGGACGGACCACGATGTGGTAGGCCACGCCGTTGGTCGCGGCTTCGCTTGCCCGACGAAGCACGTTGCGTGCGTAATCGGAGAGGCGAAAGCCACGGCTTTCGAGATGGCGTTCCCACTGTTCGGGGGTTAAGCCGTTCGAGGTGACAGTAAAGTGGATGTTGCCATCCCCATCAACAGTCCATTCGGCGGGCGTCGGTGCGGTCGGAATGACTGCGCCTTCGGACCCATTCTCGGAAACCTCGACGAGCTTGGCTTTCCCTGTCCGCAGCAATGTGACTGCGCGGAAGTTATCGCCGGTAGAAAGATACTCGACGTCTTCATAGGTGCCATCGGTGCGGTTGATGGCAAATTGCAGTTTCTGTGCAATTCCAGGTTCCAGTATGACTTGAAGCTTGCTACTCATAGCGTGCTCCTTTCTTTTGATGTGAGCCGGCCTTATACAGGCATGCTCTGATTTATGTTCGCTGGACTCTTCGCCACAGCTTTCAACGTACTACAACGGGATTATACACCCTTTCATTACATCTGTCAACTTGCGCGGTGTCACACTTTTGCTACACTTATGGCGTGGCAACGACAAAACAAAGAATAGCGGTGACGCTAGACAAGAATATGGGGAAAGCCCTGCGGCTTCGAGCCAAGCGCGATCAAGTCCCAGTGGCATCTGCGGCAAGCGATCTATTAAGAATGGCTTTGGAAATAGACGAAGACCTTCATTTTGGCAAGATTGCCGAGGCGCGCATGAAAATGAAGGATATCAAATGGATCCCGCATGACGAATTCTGGGAAAAAGCCCTCGGAAAGAAATAGATCGCCGTTGAAGATCGATTATCATCCAAGCGTCCTTCCCCGCGATATTTCGGGCATCATGATGGAGGACCGGAAAAAAATCAAGCTTTCGATAGATAATAAGCTTACTAGCCACCCTGAAGTGTTCGGGATCAAATTGCGTGGAACTCTGAAAGATTTTTGGAAGTTACGCGTCGGCGATTACCGCGTCATTTTCAAGCCTGAAAGGGAACGAGTATATGTTCTCGCCATAGGCAACAGAAAAGACGTATACAAAATCGCTGAGCGGCGATTGATTGGACCGAGGATTTAAACTTTCTTGACCTGCAAGAAATCAAGCTCGACGGGCGTTTCGCGGCCGAACATGGAGACGAGGACCTTGATCTTGCCGCGCTGGGTATCGACTTCGGCCACTTTGCCTTCAAAATCCTTGAACGGGCCGTCTGCTACCTTGACCAGGTCGCCTGCCGTAAGATCGATGGCGTGTTCGGTCTCTCCTTTCTGCATCCTGGCGAACAGCGTCTCGACTTCCTTGGCGTCCAGAGGTACAGGCGAAACGCCCGCGCCCACGAAACCTGTCACTCGAGGCGTGTTGCGTACCACGTACCAGCTGTCGTCGGTGACGATCATGTCCACGAGGACGTAGCCCGGGTAGATCTTCTCCTCTTCCTCGACGCGCTTCCCTCCCTTGACCTTGATCTTCTTTTCGGTCGGGACGATCACGGCGAAGATCTTGTCCTCCATGCCGAGGGACTCGATGCGCTGCTTCAGGTTGCGGGCGACCGCGTTCTCATAGCCCGCGTACGTATGTATCGCGTACCAATTGCGCTCGCCGGTTGTGTTCTGTTTAGTCATTTTGAAATCAGTATCTAGTGTCTGGTATTTGGTATTTGGTATGGACATTCGTAGCTATACTAAATACTAAATACTAGTGGAATAATAGGGTGAGCAGCCTCGAGAAGACGAAATCGGCGATGCCGAGGACGGCGGCCGTAGCCAGAGAGACGGCGATTACCAGCGAAGAGAAGCGGGCTGTCTGCTCGCGAGACGGCCAGTTGACGTGCTTCATCTCGGCCTGCGTATCCTTTATGTAGTTCCCAAATCGGCTCATCTTGTGATTGTTATCAAGCCTTGCGGCCTTTTCTCTATTAAAAAACCCCTGCAGGGGATATGCAGGGGCAAGTGTATCACGCAGAGGAGGCGGAGTCAACGGGAACGCTTTGGTCTTGTTCGCTTCGTTCGCCAGGACGTCCGCTGGACACGGAGGGATCGGCCTTTATGAATTTCGGGCAGTCTTTGGCCAAAGAGATCACCCTCTCCATGATCGACTCGCAGGCATCGATCTTCGCTTGATCGGCCGTGCCGCCGCTCTTCTGTACGAATGCCTCGAGGAACTGCTCGCCTATCGACGTCCGATTATGGACGTCTCGTATGGTGCCAGTCTTCAAGCCATTCACCTGCAGGTAGACCCGGCCGAACTCCGTGCCCGGGCCAAGAGACCCGTCAGGGTCATATATTCGGAGCTTAGCAGACCGCCCATGCTCGATCTCCAGTCCAGCCCAAAGGCCATTCTCAGCCACAGAGACGAGCGGGGCGAAATGCTGCCCATCCTCCGGCAATGATCCGCAGCAGGCGATGTCGAAGCTGTTGACCAGCTCGACGTATAGCTGGCAGAGTACTTCAGTAACCATTTTCATCCAGTTCCTTTCTGTTTCTGCGGGCTACTTTAGCACATGCCGCTCCGGCTGCAATCCCCTGATCCAGACGCCTGCCGATCCGCTGATCCAGGCTATTCGATCTGATACGTGATCTCTACGTTGTCGGTCACCTTCTGCTGGCCAGGATTGACTTCAGGGACCGGAGCCGCGCTCGGAGCCATGGCGGCGTTAGCCTTCATGCCCAAGCCGTAGACGATGGGCTGAGGGCCGGAGGATTCGGTGAAGCTGACGATGCGGACCAGGCTGACGCCAAGCTGCTTTGCAAGCTCGCTCGCCTTGGACTGCGCATCGGCTATAGCCTTGTCCCTGGCTTCGGCTTTGACCGAATCAGGATTGTCGACAGAGAACTGCAGGTCGCTCACGTTCTGCACGCCGAGGCCGCCGATGGCCGAGAATAGGTCGCCGGCCTTGGAGAGGTCGCGTACCTTGACCGTAGTGGTCTGGCTGACTTCATAGCCGGTGAGGATGCGACGGCCGGAGGGACAGTATACCGGGGAGCCGACCGAAGAGGATTGAGGGCAAACTGCGTTCTGGTACTCGTACTGCGGCGTTATGCTGTACCCAGTCGTCTGGATGTCCTTGTCGGCGACGCCGGCGTCCTTAACGGCCTTCAGAGCGGCATTGCTCTTGGCCGTAGCGGCAGTCTGGGCGTCAGCCACTGTCTTGGCATCTTCTATGACCGAGAATGAGAAGGTCGCCACATCAGGGACGGCATAAGCATCGCCGGTGCCGTCGACATTGATGGTGTTGGTAAGGTTCGGATTGGCTCCGACGTAAGCGATGGACTTGGCGACACGGATGCCGACCAAGACCGCTCCGATGATAAGGACGACCAAAAAGTACGTCGCCACGGTCCAGAACTTAGAAGGTGCGTTCATTATATTTGATTGTTAGATGCTAATGACGCAATGGTAACTCTACTTCTGGCATAAATCAATGAGGTTCTCGAAGAGCGAAAAGACCGTCATGGGGCCGACTCCGCCAGGCACCGGGGTGATGGCGGACGCTTTTTTGGCAGCGGATATGAAATCTACATCGCCCACAAGGGCCGGAGCCTCTTTTTGACCGCCCGATTCTTCGATCTCCTCGTCGAGCTTCTCGCCTGTCGGGCGGTTGATGCCCACGTCGATGACGACTTGGCCCTTGCGGACATGCTTGCCGCCGACGAGGCCCGGGCGCCCGGCAGCGACGATGATGATATCGGCTGCCTTGAGCTCGGCAGCCAGGTCAGGAGTCTTCGAGTGGCAGACAGAGACTGTGGCGTTCTCATTCAGGCACATCGCGGCGATCGGCTTGCCGACGAGCATGGAGCGGCCGATCACCGCTATGCGCTTGCCGAAAAGATCTATCTTGTAATGGCCGAGGAGGGTTCGGATGCCTCTGGCGGTTGCAGGCAAGATGGCATCTTCCCTGCCTTCGAGCCAGCCCTTCACGCTGACAGCCGTGAGGGCGTCCACATCCTTCCGCGGGTCGATGGCTTCTATGACGGCGTCCTTGTCCAGGCCGACCGGGAGCGGGAGCTGGACGATGATGCCCTTTATGGCTGCGTCCCTGTTGCATTCCCCGATGATGTCGATGAGCTCTGACTGAGAGACGTCCTCAGAGGCTTTGATGTGCTTCTCATTCACGCCGAGCTTCCTGGCGAAAGCTTTCTTCGCGTTTATGAATGAGGTCGAGTCGGGACGATCGCCCACCTGGATGATGGCCAAGGTCGGAACTGTTGGAAGGGCTTTGACGCGCTCGGACAGGCGCGGCATGAGGGCTTCTCGGCAAGCGCGGCCGTCGAGGATGGTCGGCCCAGCTTTCCGGGGCGACTGTGGGTTCGCCGCTCGTTTAGTCGTCGGTTTGAACACGGAATCACGATAGCACGAGGCGAGGTTCTTTGAAATATGCATCTTTATGCATCTTTGCCGTTTCGAGGCCGTCCCCACCCCGCCGCCATTGCCCCACCAACGAACCGTCCATCCTAGGAGAAAACCGCCATATGTGTGTGGACATTCCCTTTTTCATTTACGGAAATCCATTTCCATGACAAAATCAACGGCTTGGTTGAGCCACTGTGTGGAAAAATTATACAACACGAACGACCAGATCAACGTTTCGATCAGATCTATACATGAGGCTCTCTACCCGCGGCGCTCTCACTACCCTCGGTGCTCTCACCGCTATCGCTGCTCTCGGCTCTATTTTCCCAGGAGAGCAATAGAGGAAACCTTGGAGACAGCGCTTCACTTCGACCAGCGAGCGAATATGCCAGCAGGAAGCAGCCGCTCCCCAATGCTCTGCCCCCCAATTCTCTGCCCTTCAGGGCCAGACTCTTCTATAGACAATTCTCCCGCCTCGATCTTGCCTCCCGCCCGCCGCGCGAGCGGCAAAAGCGCGTTCTCGTATGCCAGCGCCGAGTAGCCCGCCGAATATCCATTTATCAAGAAGAAAAGGGGCTCATCCTTCAGGATCTGCATGCAATCATCTATGAGCGGGAGCAGATGCTCCTCGATCTTCCAAAGCTCGCCGCCCGGACCGTGCCCGAAAGCCGGCGGATCCATGACTATCCCGTCATATCGGCGGCCGCGCTTCGCTTCCCGCCTGACGAAAGCTCGCGCGTCGTCCAAGATCCATCTCACCGGCTTTTCCGCCAATCCAGAGAGCTCGGCATTCTCGCGCGCCCAACCCATCGCCGCTTTCGACCCATCGACGTGCACGACTTTGGCTCCCGCTTTCGCGCAGGAAAGAGTGGCCCCTCCGGTATAGCCGAAAAGATTCAAGACCTCGGGCGCGGAAGCGGGGCCATCAGAGCCGGGGCCACCAGAGCCGGGGCCATCAGAGCCGACCAGCTCCTGCATCCATTTCCAGTTCGATTCCTGCTCCGGAAAGAGCCCCACATGCTTGAACGAGCTCGGCCGGACCCAAAGCTTCAGGCCCGCGAACGAGATCTCCCACTTGGCCTGGACGTGCGGCTTGAGCCGCCAGTCTCCGCTGAAATGCCCATCAGCCCTCTTCCATGCGGCGGCATCCAGAGACTTGTGCCAGAGAGCCTGCGGATCAGGCCTAGAGAGGACGGTCTGCCCGAATCGTTCCAGCTTCTCGCCCTCCCCGGAGTCGAGGAGCTCATAGTCAGCCGAAGGCCGCGTGACAGCGATGCTTGCCTCGGCTTCAGACGCTTTTTGCGCATTCGTCCGCTTCATCATATCGAAGCTGGCTCCTTATACCGCCCTAATATGACGGCCGCCAATATGAACAAGACCGTCGAGGTGGCTGCCGAGCCTAGGCAGTAGGCGCAATATGAATGGATGACGAATGCCTGGAGGAAGACGAACCAGAGCGAAGCCAAGAATCCGAGAACTGTGAGAAGCAGGGTCACGCGCAGGACTTCATGGTTGCGGCTCTCGAGAAAGGCGAAGAGCCCGCAGCATATCGAGAAATAATAAGCAGCGCCAAGGAGCGAGACCGGTATGCCCAGGATCACGGCGAACTGGCTGGTCAGGACTTTTTCGCATCCGCCGGTGATCGAGCACGGCGGGATGACGTCCTTGAAATGCTCGATCGAAAGGTAGCCCGCATCGGCGAAGCCGATGATGGCGACGGCCAGAACGACTATGATGAGACTAACGGGGACTTGATGAAGCCGCCGCGTCCACAGCTGCTTTAAATGATGCATAATCTTGGATCTGTTGGGGCTGGAGCTCCTTCCCGTTCAGGAAGAAGGTCGGCGTGTGGTCGATGCCGATATGGATGCCTTCGTCTTCATCGGCAGTGACTATGCCGCGGATCGTCGAGCTGGCCAGGTCAGCCTTGAACTGGGCCACATCCAAGCCGAGCTTCTCTGCATATCCCACGAAGACCGGCGTCGGGTCCGAAAGCTCCGTCCAATCGGCATGGTTCTCGAAGAGCATATTGTACATGCCCCAGAACTTGCCCTGGACGTTCGCCGCCTCCGAAGCCACGGCCGCTGGAACGGCATTGGGATGCTGGGGCAGCGGGAAATGGCGGTAGACCAGCCGCATGGTCGAAGAAGATTCCTGGAAGACCTGGGTGACTATCGGGTAGTATGCCTCGCAGGCCGGGCACTGGAAATCGCTGTACTCTATGAGCGTCACCGGGGCATCGGCCGGACCGATGACATGGTCCTTGGCAGTGACAGGCGCCGGTTCGGCCAGGGAAAGCCCGGCTGATGGCTGGTTCATTGAAGCCACGAGCCCCCAGACGATGAGGCCGAGGACTATCACGAAACCGCTCCAAAACAATATGCGCCTTTTATTCATGGCTGATATGGGATAGTTAGGTCCTGATTATAAGCGACGCAGCCATTACGGGCAAGGCAACCGATTTTAGGCCTAGCTCGTAAAGAACATATGCGCCATTCGGGCTGTAATGCGCAAACGAGCCTCGCGTCTAACCCATGAGCAGCAAACAGCAACAATTCGAAAAGGCCTATGCGGATCATTCCGACGCGCTTTTCAGGTACTGCGTCTTCAAGATCAACGACCGCGAGCTCGCCAAGGACATGCTCCAGGAGACATTCGTACGAGCTTGGCAATACCTTGCGAAGGACGACTCGGCCGTAGATAATTTCAAGGCCTTCCTGTACAAGATCATGACCAATCTGGTGATAGACGAGTATCGGCGAAGGAAGCCGATCGATTCGCTCGAAACGATGCGCGAGGACGGGTTCGACCCATCGTTCGACGACACGGACCGCTGGTTCGATACGATCGACGGCACCCAAGCGGTGGCCCTACTCCAGAAAGTTCCTGCGCCGTACGGAGAGGCGGTATTCATGAGATATGTGCAAGAATTGTCGCTGAAAGAGATCGCCGGGATAACGGGAGAGCGCGAGAACACGATAGCCGTGCACATCCACAGAGGTCTCGAGAAGCTGAGGAATCTTTTCTATCATGAACAGAAACGATAACGAATCGAAAGACGTCGAGGACAGGATCTTTGAGGCTGCCCGCAGCTTCGGCATGTCCCCGGCAGAGAGATCAGAGGTCTGGTCTAGGATAATGGCCTCCGCGGATCTCGGCTCTCACGGACGGCCTTCGCCATACGCCGCGATCTTCGCCTACGCCTCCGGCCGCAGGGCGATCTTCGTGCCCCTCCTCATCCTGATCCTCGTGCTTGGAGCGGGCGCCGCGGCTACCCAGGCGGCCGAAGGGGCCCTGCCGGGCGATCTCCTCTACCCTTGGAAGCTCGGCGTGAACGAGAAGGTGGCCGACTTGCTCGCTTCATCGCCGCAGGCGCAAGCTGCCTTGCAGACCTCTCAAGCCGAAGCCAGGCTCAATGAGATCGAGAAGCTCTCATCCGAAGGGTCTCTGTCGCCGGATAAGACGGCATTGGCCGAGGCCAACTTCAACGCGCATGCCGACGCCGCCATTACAGCGATCGATTCCATACAGGCTTCCGGAAATGCCGATCAAGCCGCTTCCCTTTCGAATGACCTGGAGAGCATCCTCTCAGCCCATCGCGACGTGCTCGATACGATCCCAGGCTCGGGATCGATCGCCCGCAATGTCACGAACGCCCTCATCGCCGCCGCCCAGCTCCGGACCTCCGCAGAGTACAGTTTGAGCACTTCCACTGACCCGAACAATGTCGCCTTGGCCGCCAAAGAAGCGGAAAAAAGGTCCGCGGAGGCCGTCGCCTCTGCCGAACCTGTCGTGAGCGGTTCAGGCGCAGCCGTGCAGGCGGGCGCCTCGATCGCTGACCAGCTGTCGCAAGCAAAAGATTATCTCTCTGAAGGGACCGCCAAGCTGGCTTCCGGCGCATATGGAGACGCCATCGCCCTCTTCGGCCGAGCCGACAGGAAGGCCACCGAAGCTTCGATCCAAGTCCAGATAAGGCACAGCATCGGCATGAAGGCTCCGAACATGATACCGCCTTTACCTTCTTTAGAATCATCGCCGGTCTCCACCACGACCGCGTCGAGCACCGAAGCTTCCGCCACGTCGACTTCATCCGAGACAGAGAACGGCTCTGCCACCACTTCATATTCCGGCTTCCGCTCCCATTCCCGCGGCGATCCTGGCACGAGCGGCGATCCTGGCACGAGCGGCAACGCCGGCCAGGAAGCGGCTGCAGCCGATGCTATCAAGGGAGCCGCGGGCCCGAATGGCGGGTCGACAAATGCTGCGGATGCGAATAATGGCTTAGAAAATAGCGATAGGCACCATTCTCTGCCCCTGATCGAGCCGAAAAACCACAAGAATTGACGATCGGCGTAATAAGATCGCGAGGAGCGCGTCCTAACTCCCGGACGCGCTTTTTTGCACCTCCATTATCAATATCTAGATAAAAATGAAAAACAAAATCGGCAGCAAGAAGTTAGCCTCGATAGCGACTGCATTTATCATCACCGCGGCGATGGCAGCGCCAGCCTTCGCGAAAGACCGCGGCGAGCACGGCGTCGGCAATGGCCGCGGCAACGGCAATGACGCCCATGTAGCAGCGGCTTCATCCGGCCTTCCGCCAGGCATCTGGATGAACTTCGAGCGCGGAAAGGCTCTGCCTCCGGGCATCGCCAAGCGCTTCGGACCGTTCAATCCCGGACAGGGTCAAGGACAGGATCAGGATGACGATACGGACAATGACGGCCAGAATGGGACGACCACGCCTCCGGCGGCCACGACCACTCCGATCATCTCATCCATCAGCGTCTTCAATGTCACGACCGGATCGGCCGACATATATTGGCTGACCCAGGAGAACGCTGACAGCAAGGCGTACGTGAGCGCCAGCTACCCAGCGACGGCATCGAGCACGCTCTTCTATTCGAGCACCCTTTCGACCTTCCATCACCTGACGATTACGGGCCTAACGGCTTCGACCACGTACTACGTCATGCTCACGTCCACTGACGCTTCCGGCAATACCGGGACCAGCTCGGCGTCATTCGCTACGCAGGCGCAGGCGGCAGTCCCAGCGCCGACCATAACCTTCGGTCCAGCGGCCATCAACCTGTCGTCGACCAGCGCCACGATATTCTGGGTGACTTCGACGACCGCTGGCAGCGCGCTCTATTACTCGACCAGCACGCCGGTCCTCGCGGGCAGCTCGACGCCCATCATCGCCACCGGAGCAGCCGGGACGATCCACAACATCAGCCTTAGCGGTCTTGCCACATCGACCACGTACTATTACCTGGCCGTGTCAGCTGACGCTTCCGGCCAGACCGCCACTTCCACGGAAGGATCGTTCACAACCCTTCCTTAAGCGAAACGATCCCATATCCGCGAGCTTCGATCCTGGAGAATACATCATCCAGGATCGAGCCCGTTATGGAGTCGCCCACATGCATGAGATAGATGTTCCCGGGAGCGAGGCTGTCCAATATCCGCGCTTCCACGCTCGCATCCGTTTCGCCCTGAGGCTCTTTCCAGTCGAGCGCATCGACCGTCCAATAGACTGATTCATAGCCGTCCTTGAAGGCATCCGCCAATACGCGGCTGTCGCGATCGCCATAAGGAGCCCGGAAATACGGCCTTGACGAGGCGCCAGGCACAGCCGCCGCGAGAGCTCCATCCATCATATCCAGCTGCTTGGCGATATCGGCATCAGATAGATGGGTCAGGAATGGATGAGAATACGTGTGATCGAAGACCTCATAACCGGAATCGACGATGCGCCTGACCAGGCCCGGGTTGGCCTGGACGAACTTCCCTGTCATGAAGAAGGTGCCCTTGACCCTGTGCTTGGCCAATACAGCCAATATCTCATCTGCCGAGGTCGTTGCGCCTCCGGCATCGAAAGTGAAGATGACTTGCTTCTTCGTGCGATCGCCGTGCGCGATCTCGATGGAAGAGACGGCTCTGGGAACGGCTGCGGGAGAGGGTCCAGCCGCTGCAGGAGCCGGATGCCGGCCATAGCTGGAAAGGAGCGCTATGACCGCGAGAACGATCAAGCCGCCTAAGCCCAGCCTGGCTTCTTGCGATATATCCAGCAGCTCTGCCTTCTCATTGCGCCTGCTCATCCCGCAATTATAACAGCCCTGATGGCCGATAGGGGCGCTCAGAGGATCAGCATCGCGTCCCCGAATGAATAGAACCTGAACCTCTCGGCTATAGCGATCTCATAGAGCTCGGCCAGCCGCTTGGGCGAGCCCTTGTATTCCAGGAAAGCCTGGACCAGCATCATGAGCGACGAGCCTGGCAGGTGGAAATTGGTGATCAGGATGTCGACGGCTTTGAAATCGAATGGCGGCTTGATAAAGATGTTCGTCTCCCCATCGAGAGACGCGCTTGCAGCCGTCGCTGTTGCCTTCCGCGCGCCTGAGAGCACGCCGCGGAGGGCTGCCGATTCCAGGGCGCGGACAGTCGTGGTGCCGACAGCGACGACCGGCCGCGCTTGGGCTTTTGCGTCCTGGATGGCCCGGAGCGCTCCGGCCGGGATCGAGTATCTTTCCTTGTGGAGCTCGCCTTTCCTCATGTCCTCTTCCGTGACGGGCGCGAACGTCCCAAGCCCTACATGCAGGCTGATCCTCGCCGTCTGGATGCCGCGCTCCTCAAGGCTTTTGAACACGCCCTCGGTGAAATGGAGCGAAGCCGTCGGCGCAGCCACAGAGGAAGGATTGGCGGCGAAGATGGCCTGGTATCTCTGGCGGAGCTCCGCTTCTCCCAGGCGCATGCCTTTTATGTATTTGGGCACCGGAGTCGAACCGTGCTTCAAGAGCGTCTCGTGGATGGAAGCCGGGTTGAACAGCGGCTTAAGATAGAAGACATTCTTGTCCTGGCCGACGACCTCGAATCCTCGCTTTTCGTAGCCCGCCGGCGCTCCTGTGCTGCCCGCGCCCATCGGCGTTCCAGGATCATCTCCTATGGAAAGAACGTCGCCGACTGCCGCTTTCCTATCGGAAAGCGCGGCTATCGGCGAGCTGCCGCCTGGCCATTCATTGAGAAGGAGGAGCATCTCGATCTTCCCTCCAGTCCGCTTATTGAGCTTCAACCTGGCCGGAACGACCTTAGTATCGTTCAGGACGAGCAGCGAATCAGCCGGCAGGTAGGCGCTCAGATCGGCGAACCTGCCGAAGCGGATCCTTCCTGAGGCCGCCTCATACACGAATAGCCGCGAAGAGTCGCGCGGCTCGGCCGGGACCGCGGCGATGAGCCCGTCCGGCAGTTCGAAACCTTCATCCTTTCGCATAGAGTCCATGTCTTTGGAAAAGCGCTCCGATATGGTAGCATGCCGGCATGTTCTCAAGGATATTGGAGCACAAAGCGACGCTTACAGCCGCTATCATCCTTTTCGTGGCGGTCGCCGCCGGAGGCGCCTATTACCTATTGAAGCCGCAGACCAAACAGCTCACCTTGGCCCAGGCCCAGGTCATGGATATACAAGAATCCATCTCAGCCGACGGGAGCGTCGATTCCGACAAGAGCGTCTCATTGTCTTTCCAGAAAGCCGGCATAGTCACGGCCGTGAATGCCAAAGTCGGCGACCATGCATACGCCGGAGAAATCTTGGCTGAACAGGACAATGGCCAGCTGCGCGCCTCGCTCGAAGGCGCCAATGCCGATGTCGCATCAGCCGAAGCCAATCTGGCTGCTGTCCAAAAGGGCGCTACGTCCCAGACGCTCGCCGTCTACCAGCAGGGCGTCTCCGCAGCCGCTTCTTCCCTGGCCACCGCTGACAATGACGCCTACCTCAAGATCCAGGACGCCATCCTGAACAAGATCACATCTCTGTATCAGAACGGCACGAGCCCCAACCCGACCATACTCATCCCTACCGATTCGCAATCGACAGCGATCTCTCTGAATAGCCTCCGCCTCGATATGACGAGCCGCCTGGCCAAATGGAATTCCCTTCTCGGCAAGGGCCCGACATCGGACCAGACGCTCTCTGAAGCTGTCTCCGATATCGCCGCCGCCAAATCATTCATGGACGCGCTCGCTTCGGCGGCGAACCGCCTGACGCCAGGCAATTCCGGCCTCACGACCGATGCCATAGCCGGCTACGTCTCGGCCGTGAACGGCGCTTCGACGGAAGTGAACGCGGCCGATTCTGAGTTCAGCGCCGCTCTGCAGGCATTCAAGGCCGCCAACGACCAGCTCGCCGTCATCCAAGCCTCGAGCACTCCCGAAGCCGTACAGGTGGCAGAGGCAGCGCTAGCCAAGGCGCAGGCCAACGTCGCTTCTCTCCAGAGCCAGCTCTCCGACACGATGCTCATCGCTCCCTGGGCGGGCATAGTGGCCAGCGTCGACCCGAAGGCCGGCGAGAGCTTCCCGGCTGCCACCCCCGCCATCGACCTCATCAGCGCCGGAGCCTACAAGGTCGACGTCATGATCCCCGAGAATGAAGTTGCCCTGATAGCCGTGAATGATCCGGCGGACATAAGCTTCGATGCCTACGGAAGCGGCTTGGCCGCCACCGGCACTGTCTCCTCGATAGACCTGGCGCCGACGGTCACGAACGGCGCGAGCGCATACAAAGCCACCGTCTATCTATCCGGATCCGATCCGCGCATCCGGACCGGCATGACCGCCAACGTGACGATCCATGGCGCTTCCGTGCAAGGCGCGGTGGCCGTGCCTTCGAGCGCGATCATCACGAGGAGCGACGGATCGTATGTGCTGGCCGTGGGCGCCGACGGCAGCTATCATGAGCAGAAGGTCCAGACAGGCATCTCCGACGGAGACTGGACCCAGGTGATCTCCGGCATCCAAGCCGGACAGGCCGTAGCCGCCTTCGGCGGACAACAATAACATGGCAGACAAGAGCACAAGAACCGAAAAAGAGGTCCGCAAGATCGAGCGCGAGCTCGCGAGAGACGAGAAGGAACTGAAGAGGCTCCGCTTGTCCGTACGCGGCCTGACGGCGCTCGTCCTCATCGGCCTGGCCATCGCCGGCGCGATCTTCGCGTATCTCACCGTGACGAACCGCAGCGTATATATAGACAAGTCGGACATAGAAGCGCCGGAAATAGACCTGTCTGCGAGCGCTCCCGGCGTCCTGAACGACATGTTCGTCAAGGCGGGAGACAAGGTGGCTGCCGATCAAGTCGTAGCCCGCGTCGGCGACCAGCTCATAAAGACCAAAGTCGCTGGCATAGTCACGAAAGCCGACGCCGCTGTCGGACAGTCGTATAATGCAGGCCAAACCGTAGTGGCGATGATCGACCCTTCCCAGCTCCGAGCTGTCGGGCACATCGATGAGAATAAGGGCCTCGACAGGATCCATGTCGGCCAATACGCGACTTTCACCGTCGACGCCTTCGGCTCAAAACAATATTCCGGCATCGTCGACGAAGTCAGCCCCGAAGCCCAATCAGGCGACGTGGTCTTCAACATCTCCGACAAGCGCCAAGAGCAGGTCTTCGACGTCAAAGTCCGCTACGACACGAGCCTCTACCCCGAGCTCAAGGACGGCATGTCAGCCAGGATCTGGGTCCAGGCGCAGTGATACGCGGTAAAAACAAATGGCATACATTTTGCTCGATGAATCAGGTGATCTGGGCTTTTCTTTCGACAAACAGTCGTCGAAATATTTTATCGTGACTGTCATATTCACCGAGAATAAGCGCCGGCTGGAAAAAATCGCTCGCGCCGTGCACAAAGGACTGGCCAAGAAGCACCAAAAAGTCGGAGTTCTTCACGCATATATCGAAAAGCCGATAGATCGTCAGAGATTGCTGAAACAGGTCAGAAAGTCAGATTGCGGCATCCTCGCTATCATATTGAATAAGAAGAAAGTCTATACAAAACTCCAGAACGAGAAGACCATCCTCTACAATTACGTGACGAACATATTGCTTGATCGGCTATTCACGAAGAAGCCGATTACCGTTAAAGACAAGATCACTCTCATAGCATCCCAGCGCGAGACAAACCGATTCCTGAACAACAATTTCAAGGACTATCTTTCATCTCAAGCCAGGAATAATCACAGAGTCGACATGGATGTGCGAATCGCCACGCCTGCAGAAGAAAAATCTCTTCAAGTCGCCGATTTCGTTTCATGGTCCATCTACCGTAAATACGAATATGGTGATGAGAGTTATTATGGCATCATAAAAACCAATGTCATTGAAGAATCGTTCCTGTATCCATAAATAAACAACGCCCCATCCGCTTATGTTCGAGCCGCCTTACGGTAGCCCACGGATAGGGTCTTACTTGTTGTATATAATAACGTAGCAAACTGTTCGCAATTACGCAAGCCATTGTCTCCTCCTGTTAGAGCACAGTAGCTGTGATACTAGACTTTGCTAAGAATATCCAGATATTCTTGAACAGATATTCCGAGTACGCGCAGATTATTGCGGATTATGAAAACCGCGATCTTTGAAGATTTCGGAAACACGACCGGCCGCTTCAATCCCACCCTTCCCCAAATGCGGTGATCTCCTTTCTCTCGCAGCATAGAACAGCCGATGAATGAAAGGAATCGTTCGAATCTCTTCCAATCTATAGGAACCAAACCGGGCATGGTCAGGCCGGAATGGGAATATTGACCTTTTGCATATCTTGCGCCACGACTGTAGGAGGATTCCATCCATGATCTTGTTTCTTCCAACCGAGATCGGACAGGACGCTCTCAAGCGTCCCCATTTTCAGGCACTCATCAAAGAAAATATGAACGACCTCGCCGAAGCGCTTCTTGGCCTGCTCAAAAGTGTCGCCTGAAGTAGATAGATCTAGCGCAGGCGTATAAGCCACGAATTGGTCATCTTCGCGGAGAAATGTCACCGGCAATGAAGCTTGAAAATCAACTTTTCTCATGGCCTTATGCTATCACAAAGACGTATCTGCAACAACAAATTTTCAGATAAAAAAGACCGCTCGATGAAAGCCGAGCGGCCTTCGTGAGCGGCGTGGTCCAATGACAGCACATTATAAGATCTTTCCTATAATGATTTCTGCGACTTTTTCTGGACTCAGATTCTGTGTGTCTATGGACTCAATCGTATTTATCGGATTGTCGAGATAAAACTGATGGTTAGGCTCAAAGTAACCCGACAGCTCATCAATTTTCGATTGAGGCAATTCCGCAACCGCCATCATTACCCGAGTCCTTTCGTGGACCCGTTTCAGGCGGTCATCTTTTGGTGCAGTAAGCCTATATGCGTAAAAATTCGCATCACGCTTCGTGGCTATTTCTCTAAGAGCTTGAACGCCATCGACCTTGGTTATCTGCTCAACTATGACACTGACGCCAAATTCTAGATATTTGTCGATCATAGCCTTCATTACCTCTCGAATCACCATAAGCGTCTTCTCGTTCTCTTTGTAGTTGGGAACGAGCCGTTTTATGTCTGGTAGCGCAACTCGTGCAGTGTCAGGAAGCATCTGATTCAGCAGCTTTGTCGTGGTCGTCTTGCCAGAACCCATGGGTCCGTCGACAAGAATCAGAAATGGATTAGTCATAGTGGCTTTCATATGTTGATTGTTCGCTACAGCTACAGTCCCTAAACGCAGAAGCGATTAGAAACTATATTCTGCAGTGAACACCTAAATTCAATGTTCTTGTTATGACAATTATAGAAGATTATAAAACAAAGGTCAATGTTTGTAAAGAGTATGTGATGGCTTTGCTGAGCCCTATTATTCCATATAGATCCTCGATTGCCAAAAATCTGGTATCCGGTATCCTGATAGTCTCGGGCCTGAATATATTCATGGACAACACGACAAAAGATCAAAGCGGCAACTCTTCCCTCAAATGGATGGTGCTCCTCACCGTCATCGTCGGGACATTCTTGGGCAGGCTGGATCAGACCGTCGTGAACCTGGCCATCCCGAAGATGATAGACGATTTCGGCATCACTGTTTCGGCGGCGAGCTGGATCGTCACCGCCTACATCATCGCCAACGCCGTATTCGTGCCGGTCTGGGGCAAGCTCGGCGACACGATCGGAAGAAAAAAGATCTATATAATGGGCTTTTCCGTCTTCATCGTCGGCTCGATCCTGGCCGGCCTGGCCTGGAATCTCTCCTCGATGATAGTCTTCCGCGTCATCCAAGCCGTGGCCAGCTCGGCCGACTACCCCACTGCCATGGCCATCCTGGCGATCACTTTCAAGACGCCGCGCGAGCGCGCCCAAGCTCTCGGCATCTGGTCGTCATCGTTCGCGTCGGCAGCCGTCTTCGGCCCGCTCATCGGCGGTCCGCTCATAGACACGTTCGGCTGGCGGTCGGTCTTCCTCATCAATTTGCCAGTCGGCCTTCTCGGGCTATTCATGGCCATGGCCTATGTCCATGAATCAGTCTCAGACAAGAAGACCGTCAGCTTCGACTGGTGGGGCGCGACGACGATCGGCGTGGCTTTGGCATTCATGGTCCTCATCCTCGACCAAGGCATGACTTGGGGCTGGAATTCGGGAACGGCCTGGCTCTGCTATGCCATGATCGTCGTCTTCAGCGGCCTATTCTATTGGATAGAGACGCGGCATCCCGAACCGGTCGTCGACTTTTCATTCTTCAAGAACCGCGTCTTCAATGCGGCGCTCCTCAACAATTTTATCATCTTCATGGGCATGATGGGCAGCGTTTTCGCCATCCCGATATTCGCCCAGACATTCCTGGGCTATGACGCCACGCAGTCGGGCCTCCTGTTCATCCCGATGGGCATCTGCATCCCGATCTCAGCGGGCATTCTCGGCCGCCTGCTCCTAGGCAAAGTCCCGCCGCGCACGGTGATCTTCTGGGGCACGCTCGGCGCGGCCGTCTCATTCTATTTTCTGACTTGGATTGACCCCCGCTCGAGCGCTTGGGACATCATCTGGCCGCTGGCGCTCATGGCGCTCTTCATGGGCTCGGGAATGGCTCAGCGCACGAACCTGGTCGCAGCCTCGGTGCCGCCGGAAGAGATCGGCGTCGCCTCTTCGATCCTGGCGCTCGTCCGCAACGTGGGCGGCGCCTTCGGCATCGCTGTCTTCGGCACGCTCATCAACACCTTCGCCGAGACGAACGTCTTGGACTTGGCCAAAAATAGCGTCATCCACGCCACGACTCCGGCCGAGCACGCTACCGCGATCGCCCTCATCGAGCTCAAAGCCCAGGTCCTCGCTTATTCGCAAGTCTATCTGATCGCCGCCGGCGTAGTCGCCCTCGGCGCTTTCGCCATACTGATCATCAAGAAGCAGCCGGGCGGCGGCGCGGGACGCCAGCTTTCACATGAAGAGACGGCGATGGCGGAAGCGTAGTCTTACTGCAAAATCTTCGTCTTGATATCTTCTGCAATGAGCTTTGATGCACTCACCCGTTCATCTAACTTGATCAATTGCTCGGCTGACAACGACCCGACTCTTCTTATCCCAGCTCCAAGCAGTTTGATGATCTCCGCGATCGTGAACTTTTCGATCCAATTCAGATCGATGACTGTGTCCTTTTCGAAGCATTGGCTATCACCAGCCGGAACGAATAGGAAGTCTCTAAACTTTCTTTTTCCATCTGCGTCCATATATAGCGACACCTTCTTTGTCGCTGTAACAGCCAACACATCATCGCTCTCAGAACAGGAGGTCAATAAAACGAAGAACCTGTCTTTGACTTCGATTTTTCCCGGATAAGACTCCCAGCGCAAGATATCTCCCTTCTTGAATTGCGTTCTTACATGCTCTTCGGAGAGCTCAGGCGGAAGCTGGACCATCGGTTTGCCATTATCTTCCTAATATCTTCGCTAACTCCTCATCCTGATCGTTCCGATAATCAACGTATTTCTTGGAGACAGCGGCGTCATCCTTGTCGTCCAGAATGAGTCTGTAATCGATCTTCTGCAATATATCAGTGCTCTTCCAGGGTTTCTCTTCATGGCTCTTGCCAGAAAGTGACGCGACAGTCTTACCCTTATACTGGTCAGAAATACGGCTTATGATCTCGATCTCTGACTGGCTGAAGCACGACAAATCAGGCTCCTTTTTCGGAACGATTGTCCTCTCCGTAAAATCGCGGACTTTTCGATCCTTCACGTCAAAATACGATTTCAGCGAATCATCCTGACCGTCCCGGAAATTCGAATTGAAGATGCTATAGACGCGCTCCGGAACAGGGCCAGCCTTCATCTTGACATACTGATCGCCGATGATCGGCCTTCCATACAGCCTAAAGTGCTCAAAATCGCAGAAATACAAAAGCTTATTCAGCTTAGTTATGCCTATCTTGTCATTCTTGGCGAAGAATAAGGCCGCATTGATGAATTTTCTGGGGTCGAATTGAGTGGCCATGATATTGCTTTAGACGTAAAACCAAGTATATTTTAACACAAAAAAGAATGCAATCACGACCACCCTACTGCTATAATATGCTCGTTACTAGCATAGCTCTTTAATCATTCTCAAAATGAAACACCAAAAGCTCCACGATCTCGCCAAGTTCGCCGCCGGCTTGGTCCTGGCCGATTTCATCTGCGGCTGGTGGATGTCGACATCCAATCTGCTCCCGCAGAATTTCCTCGGCGCGACCATAACATCGTCCATGATCCTGCCTTGGATGATATTCGACGCCGCCCTTTTCATCATCTTGGTCCACTACGGCTGGCACATCGGCCGAACGCCGACACTGCGCACCCGCACCTACTTCGCCTTCGTCGGCACAATCATGGGCATCGTCGCTCTGGCCCATCTTGTCCGGCTATTCAGCAGCGCGGAAGTGAATATCGCCGGCTGGATAGTTCCCCTCTGGCTCTCCTGGATCGGCGTGGCCGTGGCGGCGTATCTCTCGTATATGAGCTTCCGCTTGGCCGTGTCCATGAAGAAATAGCAGCCGGGCCTGGCAGAATCGCCAAACGCTGCGATCTGCACCGGGTCGCAATCGCTTTTCCTTTCACTATGCAAACACTATGCAAATCCGTCGAGATTTTCGACGTTTTTGCATAGGCAGGCAAAAGGAATGCCGCCCGCCCCCGACCGTCTTCACATTCGTGAGTCTCCCTCCCGTCTGCGCCTATTTCAATGACGACGCCCACGGGTACGCCGTGAATGATGCGCGGGACTTGCAGAAGCTATGCGTAAGAATATAATTCCACATGTGAAAGGCTTCCTCGGCGAATTCAGGTCCTTCATCCTCAAGGGCAACGCCATAGAGCTCGCCATCGGCGTGGTCATCGGCACGGCATTCAATGCCGTGGTGAACTCGCTCGTCAAAGACATCATCCTCGGCGCGATCGCCAATATCGGCCAGCAGCCGGACTTCAGCGCCTACGCATGGGGCGCGGTCAAGTGGGGCTCATTCGTGAACAACGTCCTGAACTTGGTCATCGTAGGCTTCTCGGTATTCGTGGCGATCAAAGTCGTGAACCGGCTCGCGGGCACCAGGTATGGCCAACCTGCGCCGGAAGAACCCGCGAAAAAATGATCATTCTCCGATAGTCCCGGTCACTAGCTTGCCTTCCGGCTCATATGTGGAGATGATGACGCCGGTCGTGGACGTTTTTGAATCGACAAGCTTCCAAGTCTTGGGCTGGGTGCCTTCGGCGAAGAGCCTCTTGCCTCCCGGCACAGTCATTGGAAAGACCCACAGGTGCATCCGGTCGATGAGACCGTTCTCGAGGAGAGTCTGAATGAGATTGCCGCTACCGTGGACCCAGAGGTCAGGGCCGTTCATCTTTTTAAGGTCACGGAGCTTTGCGACGACATCGCCGGTGACAAGCTCGGAGTTCTGCCACGAAAGCTTCACGTCCTTGTGCGAGACTACATATTTTTTGGTCTTGTTGAAAGGAATGGCCACCTCGTTGTCTGTCTTGGCGTTCGGCCAATATGCGGCGAATATGTCATAGGTCTTGCGGCCGAGCAAGAGCTCGAACGGCATGCCCATGAATCCAGTCATGATATCGCCCATGAGCTTGTCCCAGTGCGTATATGTCCAACCGCCGTACTTGAATCCGCCGGCCTTGTCCTCTTCGGGACCTCCCGGCGCCTGCATGACTCCGTCCATAGACACGAATGTGGTAGTGATGATCTTACGCATAACACTTATTACGAACAAGAAACATGTTGGGGTGCCGTCATGGAGGATGTTAGAACAGTGTGAGGGTAGGGATGGTGCGGTAATACATATCCCCGATTTTTAATTACATTGACCCTGGATGTTCAGACCAGAAAGTGACAAAAAGTAATACAGCGCTGAAAAAGATGATCACTATATCTATACCAACAACACCCAACGCCCCACTGTCAGTAATTTCATTTTTCGAACTTGCTCTATAAACGCAAAACATCGAAACAAAAGAAAGTATAACAACTGCTGCTATAACGCCTCTAGCAATGGATAGAGAATGTACGAAAGTGGGGTCACACACTAGAAGCAAAATAGATAAGTAGGCCAGCACTTTTGACACTGATGAATACTTCATATCGAAAGTCTACCAGGCTAAAGCTAAACTCCACAACTCACTATTTCTCAGAGGCTCCTTATCGACTGGATCACAACCGTCACTGCAGTTGAAATCTAAAATCTTTGAAGTATATTTTTTCATCCTTATCCGGTGCCCATGTCGGATCATTGCCGCCTGGTGTTCCCCCTTTTCTTCATACACCAACCTTGTGTCCTGAATCATACGCCGCGGCCGCTTGAAGCGCAAACAGCGAAGGCGGCATCCTGAGGGCGGTGTGTATCCTTTTGTTGTTGTAGATCCATATCGAGCGGTATAC
>JAGWWT010000037.1 GCA_018970245.1 Patescibacteria group bacterium | reverse complement strand
ATTGGACGGTCGTATAATCGCCCATCTCATCATCGATGATGTAGGCTTCGTGCATCTGGATCAGCGGCGTAGCGACTTGCGGGCCACCAGTCATGTAGCGCGGGTCCATGCCAACCAAACCGCCCGGCTCTGACGGAGATACGGAGCCCGTCTCGACGGTCAGGTATGGCGAAGTGCCGGCGAGCACTACCTGATGGAAAAATGAGGTGTCTTCTTCCGTGGCTGACAATTTGCGAGCATGCGCCTTCGCCCGCTTATAAAGATCGATGGCCCCCGGAAGATGCGATATGCGACGCCATAGATCATGTTGAGTTATCCATGTCGATTCGCAGACCATTTCCTGGGCACCAAGGCCATTGCGATCTTCCCGATAGACGGAGAATTGCCACGGCATGACCAGGGAAGCGGCGAGACCGCTGTCATCCCACATCAACTTTGGAATGGCGCAACCATATTCCAAGGACGATTGGACACCAGCCGCGAACAGCATGTCGATATCGCGCCGATCCCATTGCCGGGTCAGCGTGCGGGCAGCCATTGCCGCTTGCTTCAGAACCACTTCCGGGTAATGATTCTCGAAATCGATGGTAAACCGAAGGTCTACCGGCGAGAATAGATAGCTGGCGAGACGGTCAACATGCGTCGCCAGCTTGTTGTAGATGGCCGGCTTCTCGGCATCGGAACCTGTATCAAGCCATTGCCTGATCTGTCGGCATTGAGCCACTCGCGTATTCGCGGAAGCCCGGCAATTCTCGATCAGGTCAATGATCTGTGAGGTGAATTTCTTAGTGTCCCGATGAAGAAGCATGGTTTCCCCTAGATTTTTCGGCCCCTAGCCTTCACCGACGCCTCGATGTTTTTATGCTGTGTAGTGATGTTTTGCACAACCGGGCGGGCGGAATGAGCATATTCCCCCGTATTCCCACCGGCAATGAAAGACTTGATATCTTCTTGGTTCTGCGAGAAGCCATTCATTCCGGCACTGTCCATAACATTCTCGACGATATTAACACCTCTTTTAGCGCCAACTTCACCGGGGATGGTTCTGTCGTTGAAATCCGTAATTTTTAGCGACGACATTTCAGAGACATCAACACCAGCAAGGTTCGCAGCAATTTCAGCCCTGGCATAGGATGATTCCTCAAGCTGCCGGTAAGTTTGATCCCCAACTCTACCGATTGGTCTGCCGATATGCGGTGCGGACACTTGCGCCTGCATCATGGCGATTTGCTGGCAAAGAGGACATTCCTCCGGTGGCGGCTCGTCGCTGCGCATATGCAGATTATCGAAAACACCACCGCAGTCTTCGCATTGGTATCGGCGCATTACCGGCATGTCACACCTTCACATACTTATGTTTTCTCGCCATGTTATGGACATGACTGCCCTTGCTTGGCGAGTTTCTGAAATTGTCGTAATCATCAGGAGTTAGCCCATTATACTTGTATACAGTCCCATTGTGGAACCTGACGTGCAACTCGCCAGTGTCTTCATCGTAGGCGTATTCTCTTACACTGGTTGACGATATCGGTCGTTCCCAATTCAGTGCCATCTTCGCCTCGATGTCTCTCTTGCCAACCTGTTTCTTTTTTTCTTTTTCAGGTCAAAGAAGTTTTCCAGAAGGTTTGACGAAAATATCGCACATTGTTCTTCAAAACTGAATGATCTCTTTCTATTCTCATAGGCCCTGGTGCGCTTCTGAGCGTTCATCATCTTCCGCTCAAAGTCTTCCCAGCACCTGATACCGATGGCCATGGCGATGACAAGATCGTCATCCGTCGTTCCCTCACCCCGGATTTCATCACCTTCGCGAATGATGGATTTCATCTCGGTGATAAGGCGAGTTGACCGAAGGTTAAGCATCCTCATTTGGAAGAAGTCTCTATAACGCTCCATGGCGTTACGCTTCAGGTCCTGGGTAGTGTTGTGCGTCGGCACCATCCCCTTGCCAGCAAGGAACAGATGCGATTCATTATCGACGGCTAGGCATTTAGTGGGAACGCTTTCGACCTCCTCAATAGAAACGATGCGATGAAATTTCGTATTGGCATCTTTGGGCTTATTGGGGGCAATGACACGTTCGGCCTTCCGCTTCAACCGGAACGGCGGCATTTGCGGATTGCCTTGGAAATAGAATTGACTAGCTCCTTCATAGGTGCGGTATTCGCCCTTGTATCGAATGGTGCGAGTCCGCATGGTTCGTTTTGGCTTGATGCCAAGCGTCGTTAGAAGTTCAGCGAACCCTTCCGCCAGAACGGGATTTGAACTCGTAAATGAGCACTGGCAGCCGGTAGCGTTACCGCGTTTCTCTCTCTGCACGGTTCCATCTGAATCCATCAGACCCTGCAGCAATGCCAGCCTTTGGGCCTTAGACGCGCGCAGGTATTGGATAGGAATATGTTTGTTTCCGAGAAGATTGTTTTCGGAAAGAAGAGGGCGCAGCCCATTAATGGTACGCCTACGCCCATTGCCATCAGGTCTATCTGACGAGACATTTCCTAAAGAAAACCCAGCCGCTTCGATATGAGAACTAACTTCTTCAATATCATCACAGTGATGGGAGAATTGCGCATTTATTGAAGTGCCGTTACCAAGCCACATTCCAAGGGTGTAGGGGTCAATCGGTAAATCCGCATCGGGAAGTTCCAGCGGCGCGCCGACTTGGATGAAGTGTTTTCCCGGCACGAGTTCTCTAGTGGTTAGAATACATTCCCCTTCAAGTTTCCTTTTTGGAAACTTTGTTGCCACACTCCATAGATGGCCTTCTCCAACGATGATGGGTTTGCCGCTATCGAAAGTTATACGATAGCATTTATTATCCCGGAACGTTTCCGACATTCCGATGACCGTGCATGGCTTCCCGTCCGGACCGAAAAGTGTATCGCCGACTTCAACATCTCCCACTTTGACCCAGCCGGAAGGGGTCGGAAGTGTTTCCAAAATGGAAATATCTTTCCACTGCAAGGCACTAGGGCCGGCGAAGGTATCTGACCGGCCAAACATATAGTTGCGGATATTGCTAAGAACATTGGCCAGTCCGGTTTCGGCGCACTGATCGTGGACATAGCCGTTCGCCAGCATCTCTTTCAGATGGCGGAACTCGTTCCACACGGCCTCACCGGGGCCATTCAATTCGACAACCATGCGGACGTTGCCGTACCAACCGCAAAGGCAGGCGATAACCCAGGCGAATTGGTGCGGGTACATGACGACGTTGCGGAACTCGGCCACCTGATCGATGCCGTCCGCATAGCAGCGGAGCACTTGAATGGCGTAGCCGTTGCTGTCTTCGGAATGCCCATAGGCCGGGTCAGCCGACACTATATATACGCCGTCCGGGTTTGGCTCCTCCCAGACCTTGAGCATGCAGTTCTTTTCGGTCTGCGTTTGCTTGACGACGGTAGCGGCGAAGGTGTCGCTGAAATAGAAGCGATAGGCTTTGTAACGCTCGTTTACCGCCGCCGCCATTGCATTGGTGATAGAATCGTTATCGAAGAAGGTTGACCCCGATAGGATGAACGCCTCGTCCTCTGTCCACGGCAGTTCTTGCGCCAGGATGTCAGCCTCGGAATCCGAGATATATTCGCCTTCCTCGTTCTGGTTCGGGTTGCTCTGATGGCGATACCACGCGAGTTGTTCCGGCTTGATCTTGTAGCCGTAGCGTTTCCACACTTCGGTGATACGTTCCTGTTCCCGATCTGTCGGCTGGTCTTTGCCGTATTTCTCAAACAGGGTGGTTCCTCTGGCGTAGGCGTAGAGTTCCTTCGCCCACCAGCCGAGGAAGATGGCTCGCTTGGTGAGTTCGTCTTCCTTGGCTTTTTCCCAGATGCGCCAGAACAGATTGTACCCGCGCGCGGTAGACTCCCAGATATAGAGACGGTCAGGATGGGTCTCGGCCAGGGATCGCTCGAAAGCTTGCAGGCCCTCTTCGTCGGCCCAGGAGCACATCTCGGTCGCACCGACGCAGTTGATGCCGCGTGACCGGCCCAAACCGCCCGTCGCCTTCGATTTCTTAGCGCCGGCAACGAAGAAGCTGATGCGGGAACCGTTCTTGAATTGCATCGCATAGCGATTGTCGTCGGTGACTTCGACGGCGAAACGCGGCGGCAGGTTGATCAGGAATTGCTGGATTTCGAGACGGGCGTCTTCCTTGTTGGCGTCAGTGTCATAGACCAAGGCCATACGGACGCCAGGGTGCACCAGAGCCCAGAACACCATGAGGGCGCGTGTGATCGTCGAACATCCAAGCTGACGAGCCTTCAGACACACGAAGTAATGAATATCGAGGGCCAGTCCCTCGAATATCTCATCGAGCAGACGTTGTTGGGCGTTATATAGTGGGAGGATGGGGGAGGCGATTTCGCCAGCCCCCGGCACCTTCTCTTTCGATACGATACGGACGTGCGAAAGGAAGTCGTAAAACGCCTCTTTAAAGGCTTCCACCTTCTGTTTAGACCAACCTGCCATACGGCAGGTATATCACTTTTTAATCCACACCTCACCCATTGCGTCGTACATCACAATTTCTCAAGATTGTATCTCTTCCGCATGAAATAAGAGATTGCGTATTCCTCGCTCTTCCCGATCAGCCAGTTCAGAATAGGCGCGGCGAGGAAAACGATGCCATTACGTACGACAAAACCGGCGGTATAGTGAGGAGCTTCCACTCTATATAAAGTCACTTACGGTTTCTCCATTCCTTGATCAGCCTGCCGGAGATGAAGGCGACAACCAGCCACGCGAGAAAGTCCGAGGTAAGGGCGCTCGCCATATCGCGGCCCCATCCGGCCCACCAGCCGCCATCGCACATCAGAACTTCATAAATCCCTGGTTCTGCTTATTCCGCTCCGTTTCCTCACCGATTTTCTTGGCGAGATGGCCGAGAAAGGCTTCATTGGTAGGACCGGATTCGATGGATACCAGTTCTATGGCACCGCCTTCCGGCAGGCAGATAAGAGCTACGCCGCCGATTTCCGTGTTTTCGTCGAGACGATCCAGCAGATTCCCGGTCCGGTGCAGCGCCAGGATTGCTTCCTTAACCTTCATAGCATTCCTCCGGTAAACTTCCGCACGATGTCTTCGCTGGTATCCGGCATGGTCAGCTTGTCAGCCACGAGGGACAAGATCATGCTTTCGGCGCGCGTGTTGATGCGTCCCACGCCGTCAGCAAGCCGGTTCATCTGGCGCAAGCTATAGCCTATCTGTTGCGCCAGATGCGGTATCCACTGTTCGCCGTAGAGATATTCCCCGGCTTTTCTGAGTTCAGTCGGTGTCATCTGGCCCGTTGAGAACGCCGTCGAGAACTTGCCGATGGAGCACGTCGATAGCGGCGACGAGTTGGAAATGTCCCTCACGAATGAACCCGAATTCCTGACCGATGGTATCGTCATCCATGACGAAGGCCACGGCTATTCCGATCATCTTTCCTGACTTCACGTCATTACGCAGGCTAGTAAGAACGTCAAAAACGCTTTCCGCGAAAATTTCCTTATTCGTTGGTATCATCAAGACATCCTTGTTGCATTTCCAGATGGAGAAGGCCGACCGCAGCCATCAGCGAATATCCATCGGCAAACTTCTGGCCACGACACCATCCCCGGTGTGGAATACCGTTTCCCTCGACCGTGACATGGGCGAAAGCCAGCAGTTCGCCGCGATAGGCCCTTTCGAGTAGATCATTCAATTGGGTTATGATCTCTTCCCTGATTTCATCAGGAGTGGCCATTCCCTCACGATTGATCCCGATTACGTCGCCCATGGTATCCTCTTGGCAGTCCGTTTATCATGTCTGATCTTAGTTGATAGAGCGGCTGACGGACGATGCCGTGCACCGGCTCAACCCAAGTTTTGACTTCGTATCCGAGGATTTGCCACTTCCTTTCGATCAATTTACCCAACCTTTCCGCCCCCTCTCGCGAGGATAGTTCCCTGATGTCGTTCGGTTTAGAACGGAAAGGCGGGATTGCCATGTTATTTTCCCGGTCGCATCAGCACAGCCCAGGCATATTGTGCTTGGCTTTTTTCTGTTGAGCCTTCAGGACGGCCACCATTTCCCTGATTTCGCCGATCAGTTTCACCGATGACGGGGTAATGATGGCGTACCCAAGGTCATTGATTTGGTTGAGGATAAACGCAATGACATAGGTTGCCGTTTCTTTTTGCATGCCGTAGCCGCAGCACCGATCGATCAAGTGATCGATCATGGACCGGATTTCTTCCTCGTTGGCCGCGTTCATTTCGTCGATGTTGATCGGTTTCATTTTCCCTTGCCTTTCCGGCTGCCGGGGCAACGATAGGCTTTCACGAAATCTATCTTCGGGTTTTTCCGTTCGACATAGCTTCTCAGGCTATTCCACCCGTTGATCCTCTCGTTCAACGCCCTGTCCCTCTTCTTCTGGTGCTTCACACTGCATCTCCATGATGATCTTTTTCGCTATGTCGCGAAACTCATTGAACAGCCGGTCGTTCTCTTTCTGCACGGCCTGCGCGTAGGCGTTTTCCAGGGTCTGCAAGATACTGAACATTTTCAGATTGCCATTCGGCCATGAGACATTGCCGAGACCGGCTTTGTCGGCGTACCACTCACCGGCAATGGCTTTCCCATAGATTACCTTGTTCTCGATCCTGTCGATTTTGAACAGAGCCTTGAAGTGCTGTCTGGGGATGCCGAGAATGACCAGTTCCCCGAATGGCACGTCGAACCCCGGCGCATTGGCTGGAACTTCGCCTATTGCTTGGTGATCGGATTGTTCATCCGATCGATCATGGTTTCCCTCTGTTCCTCCGTCAGTGTCGCTTCGTTCAGGGGTGTGCATCGCTCATCTTCCTCTATTTCCTGATGGGTTTTCCCGAGGAATTGCCTTTCAATTTTTCGCATTTCCTCGGCGGGGTCCAAGCCATCCCTTTCGCACATCCTGTGCAGTTCCTCCAAGGCGCGCGGGTCCCATATCACATTTTCTATTTTATCCATTTATACACCTCCTAGAGACTTACACTCTTACCGCGCCTTACCTATGCCAGTCAATCCCATCCGTTTTCGTTACACCATGTCGGGATGCGGCAACGGCGGGTCTTGCGTCTGGTTCCGCCACATATGCAGGACGTGCGGATGAAGATTGATATGGTCCTTCGGCTTGACGTGGAGTTGGAAGGCGATCTCGTCATCCTTGAAGAACATGCGCTTGACGTGTTCCATCTCCTCCCATACCGGGCATCGGCCCCTGGCTTGGACGGAGACGTGATCCCATCTTCCGGCTGTCGTGGCGATGATATGAAGGCGTTCCCCCAGGAAGGGGACGGTGAAACAGCCGGCATTTTCGCCCCATTCTACGGCGTTCCCGCTTGCTTTTTGCCACGCCTCGGCAACGATCATTTCGCCGGCGGCATCGCGTAACTCGTCCAGTTCATTCAGATTTCTCATGGTCTTTCTTCACTTTCTCTACATGAAGATTAAGGGCTTCGGTTGGATCATCGATGATAGAGAGTAACGCGAACGCCAGGATATGGGCGATTTGCGCACTGTACCATTCGGCGCATCGCTCGCCCTGATCTGCCTGATCGGCAATGGTATTGGCCAATGTCAGGGCCGTCTTCAGGGGGATTTTGATCGGGTCTTTGTCCATATCACGCATCCGCGTTCCAACTCGCCACGTTCGCTTACCGCATCGCCAGTTCGATAAGGAACCGGATATAGAGGGCAACGTAGAAAACAATGGCGACGGCGGACATGACAAGATCGAAGATAAAAGCTTTCTTCTTATAGTCTGCGAACTCTTTTCTGGTTTTAGCGAGGTCGCGGTCCTGGTCATGGATCAGGTCGAGCATGCAATCGGCCTCTTCGACGGTCAGTACCGGGTTGACGCCGGCATCCTGGCATTCCTGCACATAGTTGCTGAACCCTTCGGCATCGAAGATGAAGCGGATACGACCGGCATGCTCAGGTTCGACGAGGGTTTTTGCGGCTGATTTACGCATCATCGTGCATTCCTTGGTTGCAACATCTTTTTCCGTAACACTTCCAGTCGTCTGTAGAAATCCCCCATTGGTCCATTGTCATGGGTTATGTAAAATTCGATAGTAGGAACGAACGTCCTACGGGTTATTGGTTGAAGTGGTTTGCTGTCATCTTCATCCATCACAAGCCCTCCATCCAATTTCCCTGATGATATTTTCCTCCCACCGCGTGCCCGATGGTATATACGCTTTCGTCCCTATCCTTTTTCGTCACCTTCATGTTTGTTTCTCCACCTGATGAAGGTCACCGGCACGCCATCGATCCTGATTACGGAACATGGTGGAACGTATTGTTTATCGGCAATGTATTCGCCGCTGTGACAGGCATCAATTTCCCTGGCCAGATCGAACCAGCTTTCCCGTGACAGGACGATGTGATCAGGGGGTTCGCCGGTCAGTTCAATTGCGGTCTGGATCATTTTCCTGATGGCGTCCAGGATTGGTGTCTTCGTATCCATCGTTTCCAACTTCGCTCATCACGCTCATTCATCCCACGTCACCGGTACGGTGGCGACACGAAGATCTCCTTCCTGAGCCATTGCCTTTTCCTTTGTATCAAAGAGAATGGCATGTACCCGAAGTTCGCCGCCTGGATAGCGATGGATGTTCGCGAATTTGGTATATGTGACCGGGAACGGCTTCAGCACGTTCCGCGAAAATAGACTAACTTCTTCAGATGTTCCGTTATCGTCCAGATAGGCAACGACAATAGGACATGAGGACATCAGGTCTTCACAGAGTATCCTGGCTGGCTGTCCGGTCGGTGTCATATGCGTGTAGGTCCGTCCATTGATCACCTTGGTCATAGTTCCTCCTCGTGAATATCCATGGCTTCGCCATTCGCTTCCTCGTAGACGCCCTTCGTCAGAGCGTACTTCGTCACATAGATTTTCATTCAGCCCTCATATCATCGATCCAGATCGCCGTCACCTCGCGGCCATGCCGGCTCCCGTCAGCCACCCGCACCTCAACATCGTAGCCGGCGCACAGAAACCACTGGATTTTCGCGATAGCCTTCTTGCTCAGTTCAGGCTTGGCACTGACCACCAACGCCCGCTTCGGCTCAGTCATCACGCCTCCGCGCTCCAATCAGTCATCCCATTTCTTCCCGCGCAGCATCGCCTCCACCTGCGCGAAGGTTTCACTCACGCGAATATGGGCTTGATCAACCATCACAATTCGCGTCCCCTCACTGTCCCACGGCTCGATATAAGCCACATTCTCCGAATTGATCATCACCCGCCCGTCGTCAACGTGCAGGCCCCCCAGATCAGCCCTGGTCAGATGCAACCACATCACTCCTGCTCCTTCTTCAGCTTCCGCCGCTCACGCATCTTGTTCCGCATATATGCCCGGTAGCCGTCTAGCCGCGCCTCCTTCAATTCCTGCTCCAATTCCGCAATACGGTTCCGTAACCGCGATACCTCCGCGTCCTTAACAGGCGCCCGCTCCTCCGCGTCAAGGTCCGATACCCCAGGACACGGATCACCTAAAGCATGACGGGTTTTG
>JAGWWT010000075.1 GCA_018970245.1 Patescibacteria group bacterium | reverse complement strand
GAGAAAAAAAGAAAAAGAAAAAGAGAGAGCAAAAACCACACTCCCTGGGGTCCTCCTGGGGAGATGTGGACCTATACACACCATCCTTTGTACTCAGGGCGCGACAAAAGGGGGAGAAATTGCCAAGAGAGGGTTTTGCAGGCGCGGCGGACATAACGAGCGTGGAGGCTCACTTCTCCCGCTCGCTCAAGATCAGAATGGGAGTGGCCGACTGTCTCGACAGTCTGGCGCGGCGGGGAGAAACCGGAGAGCCCGTACCGTTTGAAAGCCTCGAGGATGTAGCGAGCTTTGCGGGCTTCTACGTTTTCGAGAGTGGATGGGACCTCCGGCCCGCGTCCACCGAAGCTACCCGGCGATGGGTAAAGCAATACACCCTGCCATCGGCATTCTTTGAACTCGCGGAAATTCTACGCGGCGGATACGTGGTGCAATACCGCTCGGAAGCGATGAAGCGGCTCTTGCGCAGGATGGTAGACAACCACCGGCCCCGCAAGCGCCGGAAAGGAAAATCCCATGCGAATTGAAAAATCTTGGACGAACGGCGAAAAAGTGATGCTCCCGGTTTCGAGTAGCGATGATGACTGGTGGTGCCTCATCTGTCACCGCTGGATTGGAGCAAGGGAACAGTACCGGGAGCACATGAGACTTAAGCATCTGCGGAGGGTCAGTGGCTAAACGCTATCTTTTTCGAGTCGTCACCGGAGCCTTTGAGGGTTACGATTGCCGGTTGCTCAATCAGAAATCGGGCTCCGACTTAATCACCGTGGAACTACGCGGAGTGAAAGACCCCTGGCAAGTTCCCTTCTCCGCCATCCGGCCCCAAACGGGTGCGCGAATTCCAACCAAGCGAGGTACAAAAAATGCAGTGTCAACAATTCATCGAAGATCGGTCAAAGTACGCCAGGAAAAGAAATCTGCACCGCTGCCAATTAGAGGGAACGAAGCTCCTCGAAATTCAACGCGGAATCGCGGTTTTTAAGCTCTGGCTTTGCGAAGCACATTATGACCAAGTGCTCGCGGAAATAGAGATAAAGAAGAGGTCGGGATGGTTGCGATAAGCGATTCGGAAATGTGGGGAGGACCCTCGGAGCTTGAAGAAATCGACCGCATATCGCTTTTGTGGCGGCGGCTCACCGGTCGTGAGCTTTCGGCGCTCGACCTCGAATACATCGAAGCTTTCAAAGATGCGGGGATTTCGTACCGGGCGATCCGCTTTGGCATTCAAAAAACTCTGCGGCGGTGGCGCCCCAAGTTCGAGGGAGACCGGGTACGGCACCTGAATTACTGCCAAACCGAAATCTATGAAGCGGGACGGGCGGAGGCGGAGGGCAGGCTTGTTTAGGAGACTCTGGCGGCGAATAGCCTGTTGCGGTGCGGCCTGGTGGCTCCGGGCGGCGGTGGACGCAATACACCAATTATGGGAGCGTTTCTTTTATGGCTTGTGAATTGTGCGGAGAAATCGGGCAAGGTTGCGAGTGTTCAGAAGATCGGCTGTTTGATTTCTACGACAATATTTTGTGCTGGAGGCAACATGACCATCAAGGCGATTCTCGCGGAACTGAAAGAGGCAATCGAGGACCTGAAGGCAGATGATGGAGCACGCCGCAGACCATGACAGGAAGTGAGCTTGAGCTTGCCGGGGGCCTGAATCAACCAGCGCGGGCAACGTCCGATCCCCTGACGACCCGTAACCGGATTACGCACAGGTCCCCGGCAGGAATACCACAAACAGGAGGCGCAAATGTCTAATCACGAAGCCACGGCCACGGCCGTGAAGGCGTACGAAGAAGCCAGGGCCATGGCCGAGAAGGCGTACGACGAAGCCACGGACACGGCCAAGAAGGCGTACGACGAAGCCAGGGCCACGGCCGGGAAGGCGTACCGGGAAGCCACT
>JAGWWT010000036.1 GCA_018970245.1 Patescibacteria group bacterium | reverse complement strand
GTCATGATGAGCATGGACCTCTCTGAATTATCCCATGCCTAAGTTGCGTGTCTTATCCGGAAAAAAGCTCGTATCAGCCCTTCAAAAAGAAGGGTTTATTATCACCCGGCAAAAGGGCAGCCATGTCCGTCTTTCATTAGGCTCGTCGTCCAGCTTGACTATACCGCTACATCCAGAACTTGATCGGGGAACATTGAAAGCGATAATCAGAGCGCTCGAACGGGTTCTGCCTAAGACTAAGCTCGATAAGATATTTTATCAGTAGCCTACCGGCCGTGATATACTGAAGCCATGGACCGAAGAGCTCTGTTCAATAGGATTCGAAAAATATCATCGACTTTTTTCTTCCTTGCGCTCCTCCTTGTTCCTTTCTCCTTACTCCTTACTCCCGCCCCCGTCCACGCCTCGACTAGCACCACCGTCTACGGTCCTTCAACGCTCTACACCGGCATGGTCGGCTGGTGGACTATGGATGGCAAAGACACAAATTGGTCTACGAATATCACATCTGATAAAAGCGGGAATTCCAATAATCTGCCGATAACACTCTTATCGACAACGAGCAGCCCGACTTCAGGCAAGATAGGCCAAGGCCTGAATTTCGATGGGTCAAGCCAGTACATCTGGTACCCGAGCGCAAGTGGCAGCACCAATATCACGTTGTCTCTTACGGTCAGCGTCTGGTTCAGGCCCTCAGTCAACCCATCTGGAAGATATGGTTTGCTTAATCGCGGCGTGTTCTCTTCAGCGCCCAATCAACAATACGGGCTTTCGCTCTATTCGAATAACATCTATTTCGGAGTCTCTGATGGCACAACGCAGTATCAGGTGACGCTCACAGATTCGGCCATCAAAGCAAATACGTGGTATTTGGCGACTGGTGTATATGATTCTTCCGCCAAGCTAGTCGAGCTATATCGAAATGGCGTCCTCATAGCCACCAGTTCTGCGCCTGCAGCTATCCAGTCAGTGACAAGCGGCTATGGCGGGATCTCTCTCGCAGATGAAGCGGGCCTGGCCCGGTACTTTTTCCCGGGAGTTCTCGACGATGCGCGCATCTACAACCGCGCCCTCTCGGCGACCGAGATCAAGGAGCTCTATCAGACCGGCCGCAGCCAGCAAGGCGTCTCGCCGGTCGGTCCCGGCAACCTCAACTCCGGCCTCGTCGGCTGGTGGACCATGGATGGCAAGAATACGAACTGGGCGACCGGCGTCACGAACGACAGCTCGGGGAATGGCAACAATGGCCAGATGTCCGGCATGTCTACGACGACGAGCATCGTCGAAGGCAAGATCGGGCAGGCCCTCTACTTCAATGGCAGCAACACTTCTATTTACGCCTCTGGCGTAGCCAATATCAAAAACGACTTCACTACATCGGTCTGGTACAAATTAGATCCTTCCATACTCCAAACGACCGCCAATTATGGCCTCGTTGATGGTGGCCAGAATGGTACATTGCGGAATTTCGCTTTCCGTATTGAGATGTCGAGCGGCGTTGAGAAGTTCCTCGTCACCAAATACGGCATCGTCGATATGACGATAGGAAGCCTCACGCCTGATACGCGCTGGCATAACGCGGTCCTCGTATTCAGCTCCACGAATGGGACGACGGTCTATCAGGATGGCGTCCAAGTCGGGAATGACACAGGGACGACGAACTTGGCCAACAACTATTCAGGATTCGTCATCGGCAAGAGTCTGGACACGACTCCAGTGTATTTCAATGGAGCGATCGATGATGTGCGATCCTACCACCGCGTCCTCTCGGCTGCCGAGATAGGCCAGCTCTACCATGCCGGGCATAATCAGCAATCCGTCTCCCAAGTCGGCCCCGCCAACCTCAACTCCGGCCTCGTCGGCTGGTGGACGTTCGATGGCAAGAATACCAACTGGGGGACTGGCGTGACCAACGACAGTTCCGGGAATGGCAACAGTGGCCATTTGATCGGCATGTCTACGACCACCAGCATCACCGAGGGAAAGATAGGCCAGGCGCTCATGTTTCCAGGGACAGGCAGTAGCTATGTCACGAAGACTTCTTTTTCGGGAGATACAAGCAAGGGCGGGTCTGCTTCTTTCTGGGTTAAACTGAAAAGCTACGTTGATTTCGGAGCAGCGCTTGTCTCGAATAATATCGGAGTTGATATCTATTTTAGAAGCAGTCCAGCCATTCAACTTACCAATAGAGACAGCAATGGTAACACGGTCGCCAGTATATTTGACACCACCAACATCCCCCCTCTAAATCGGTGGTCGCTGGTGACAGTTACGTGGGACTCCAGTGCGACGAAATATTATCTTAATGGCGCCCTGATCGATACCAGTGCTGGCACGACTACGTATCAGACCTTGAATGGAGATACTATTTATATTGGTAATGACAGAAACAGCAGTGGTCGAACGATTAATGGCTCTCTCGACGACGTCCGCATCTACAACCGCGCGCTTTCTGCCCAAGAAGTCCAGCAGCTCTATAATTCGACCAGGTAGAGCGTATAATATCCCACATGATCCGTAGGACATCGCAAACCATAGCTTCCGCCGTTCTTCTGGCTATTCTGCTATTCTGTGGCAGCCAAAGACCGGCGATGGCCTCATCATCGTGGAAGTCGAACATCTCATCTGTCGGCCCCTCGACCCTCTATTCAGGCCTCGTCGGCTGGTGGACATTCGATGGCAACAGCATGAAAACCGATGTGGCTGATTCGAGCGGCCACGGCGACAACGGCACGATCTCCGGCATGAGCCTCGCGTCTGCAGTCACGATCGGCAAGATCGGCCAAGCGCTGTCATTGAGCGGCAGTTCCGCCTATGTCAACGTTTCGCCCTTCCCGAGCGCCGCTCATCCGCTCTCGGTATCCGCCTGGGTCTATCCGACCAGCCTCTCGAGCGGCTCATTCGGCGGCGGCGTAGGCGGCACCATCATCGATGAGAACGAAGGCGGCGGAACGGCCGGCTGGATCTTCGGCATCCGGAACAACAATACGCTCTGGTTCTGGCCTTCGGGCGGCAACGACAAATTCAGCTCTGACACAGTGCCCCTCGATAAGTGGACCTATGTGACCGCCACCTATGATGGAACCGATATCCGTTTCTATCTGAATGGCGTCCTTGATTCTACCCAGGCGATGTCGGCTCCGCAGGGAGGCGCCACATTCTTCAAGCTCGGCGCCCAGTCATGGATAACCGGCTGGTGGAAAGGGGCGCTCGACGACGTCCGCATCTACGATCGGGCGCTGTCGGCGGAGGAGATCGGGCAGCTCTATGCCATGGGCAACGGCGGCATGGTCGTCAATCAGTCCCAGAAGGGCGGCGGCGGGCTCGGCACAGGGATGCTCGGCTGGTGGACATTCGATGGCAAGGATCTGATCAAGAATGCTTCGGACTCCAGCGGGCAGGGGAATGACGCCTATCTGGAGGGATTCACTTCGACGTCTAGCGCGGCCGTCCAAGGCGTCTCCGGCCAGGCGCTGTCGTTCGACGGCACGAGCCGATATATCTTGACGCCGCTCACCGCGCCTATCGGCACGGGCTCATATTCGATGACGGCCTGGTTCAAGACTACGACCACGCAGCTGGCGGGGATCATGTCTCGAAGGGACAATTCAGGAGCGCCACAGTTCTCGATCAGCATGAGCAACGCGGCACAATCTGGCCCGGGAAATCTCATATCCATAATCGACAACGACGGATCTACCGACAGAGCAGGAGCCTCAGCCAGCTCCTATGCTGACGGAAAGTGGCACTTTGTCGCCATTGTGCGGGACAGCGGGACGCTCACTACTCTCGGCTATATCGATGGCGCTCTGGCTATCACCAGCAATTCGACAGCTATCCCGGACCTTATCGGCACAGATAACATCATAATCGGCGCCGCCGGGAATGGCGGCAATACGGCGAGTTATAACTTCACAGGATCGATAGATGACCCAAGGGTGTATGATACGGCCCTTTCCGCTGCGGATATCGCCAAGTTGTATAAAATGGGAAAATGAGCGAGAATTTAACGAAAATGAAATCGACTGTATCGCATAGAGCTTTCACTCTGATAGAGCTTCTGGTCGTGATCTCTATAATCGGCATCCTGGCATCTGTCGTCTTGATAGCTCTTGGAAGCGCGAGAGACAAGGCCGTCGTCGGTTCAGCTTTGCAATTCTCGACTACCAATTATCACGCCTGGGGAGCCGACGGATTTGTATCGTACAGGTTCAGCAGTCTGAATTCTGGGTCCCTTTCGGATACTTCCGGCAACAACGTGAATATGTCGTGTTCAAACGGCGTCGGCACGAGCGGTACCAACCCGACTGGCCAAGGCAATCTATCTGGGCAATTCGCCGCTAATAGCTACTGCAGCTACACTTTCACCAGCGGCAGCACTTTGAACGAGATGACTATGAGCGGCTGGATCGAATTGACGGCGGCACCGACGGCTACGACCTATGTCCTTGGATATTCTAGCAGCGGCAGCTTCACCAACTATATCGGCGTCAATAGCAGCATGTTCCCGGTTTGCCACATCGGATCTTCATATAACGGATCGACCGCTCAAAGCCCGATAGCGATCCAGCTCAACAAATGGTACCAGATCACCTGCGGCAAAAGCCCTTCTGGCGCCATCTCTCTTTATGTCAACGGGACTAAAGTCAAAGCTAGCAATACCACAATCCCATTTTCCTGGTCGTCAGGAGATAAGCTTAATCTGTGGTCCAGCGCGTCTACAGGATATCTCTATGATATAGATCTATATACGCATGGTATCCAGTAGAATGGCACCCTTGCATTCTGGCCCGAATCGTGCTAGGATACGGTGGCGTATGTTCTCGTCCGTACGCGTTAGCATAAGAACGAGAGAACCGCTAGCGCGTTACGCAAGTGACTCCGTTGTGCGGGTAATTGAAAATGTCAAAGAGACTTTTCGTCGGCAGCCTTGCTTGGGCTACTACAGATGCGACCCTCAAGTCGCACTTCGAGCAGGCTGGCGCGGTCGAGTCCGCGAACGTCATCATGGACAAGATGTCCGGACGTTCCAAGGGCTTCGGCTTCGTCGAAATGGGTTCCGATACAGACGCTTCGTCTGCTATCGAGAAGCTCAATGGTTCCGAGCTCGATGGTCGCAAGATCGTCGTTTCGGAGGCCAGGCCGAAGGTCGCCTAAATCTTAGGCTTCCTCTAGAGAAAGATCCGCTTCCGAGAGATCGGGGCGGATCTTTCGTTTGGGTGGATCTTTCGTTTAGGTGGTCGACCGCTGAATTTCTGACTTTCCGTTTGGAAAGCAGATGAAGAGAGCGTGCCTCACCCCACCTCAAAAATATGGCTAAGAATTGATGCTTAATCGCTGCCGCCGTCAAAAGAGAGAGTGGTGGAGGCAGAGAGGGGGTACCGCTGCTCTTTCCATCTGCTTTCCAAATGGAAAGTCGACAAAAAACCCGCGCGCTCATCAAAGCGGCGGGCGTTGTGCGTGTTTGACTCTCGCGCACATGGGCGGGTAAGGACTAGTACGAAACAGCCCTGAAGAATGCCCTGTCGACCTCATTCGTGAACGGCGCCACGAATGATCCTTGCCCCGAATCCCAGCTGATAGCGCCAAGATCCGACCAGTTCCGCAGGTCGGCCGTCCATTGGACGGCATTGTCTGCGCCGACCGTCCCTTGGACGACGACATTCCATGATCCTGGAAGCGCGCCGGCATAGAAGACCCACTCATATTCATCCCACCAGCCGATCCAGACCGACCACATCTGGTCATACGGAGCCGACAGGTAGTCCGGATACGGATCGTAATACCACGGGTCCGGCGGCATTGCTGGCACGAAGAGCGGCGCGGCCGATGGCGGCGAGATGAGCGTTCCGTCCTGCGTGTAGCTCGCGACTGATCCGTCGTCCATGACGAGCCTCAGCCTCGATCGGCCAGCGATGGACGAGAGGCTGCTCGGCATGACGAGCATGCCGCCGCTGCCGACAGTGAGAGCTGTAGGAGGCTGCGATCCGCTCTGGAATGAGGCGGATGCGAGCCCTGGCACAGGCGCGACCAAGTCGATCGCGTTCAGATCAAGCGAGAATGAGCTGTCGCTAACGCTTGCGGCTGCGCCGATGTCTCCGTCGATCCAGAAGACCGTCTGCGCTCTCAAGATCCCATTCTGGTCGTAGGCTGATGACTGTACGGACACGGTCCAGCGGACATCAGAATCAGAGCCGCTCTTATTCCAGAGGCGGTTCATCCATCGGCTCGTGTAGCGGACATAGCTCGACAGGTCGGCATACGAGCTGAACGAGAGTCCCGATCGATACGGACCGCAGGATTGGTTGAGCCCTCCGGCGGAATTCGTGCACTTCAGGATGATCGAGATGGTGCACGGGCCATTCGTGGCGAGCCATTCTCGCTCGAGGGAGGCGACTGGCATGAATGCCGGCAGGGAAGAAGCGAGAGCTCTTATCGAGCCTGGACCCGCCAAGCCAACAGCCAGGAAGGAAGGGAAGAAGGTGCGAAAAAAGATGCGAAAAAGCATTTTCATAAGGTGGTTTCAACGGACATCTGGCGGTAACTCTAACATATCCGCATGCCTTTCGGTTCCTGCTTGTGAATATCCTCCGAGATGGTACGATTACCCCAGATCTGAACAATGAAAAGACTGATTTTCGGCTGTATAGCAGCCATTTTAGCCTGCATTCCCGCATACGGTCAGCCGGCGCGAGTCGTCGATCTGGCCGGTTCTAGCACCAACGGAGGCATCTTCGTCTCTTGGACGGCAACGGCATCTCCCGGTGCGACCATCACGAATCTCGACATGAGATACGACACCGCGCCGATCAACGCCTTCAATTGGTCGACGAAACCGAGGTTGGCGATCACCGATCCTGGCGCTCCTGGCACGGTCCAAAGCGCCATGATACTCGGCCTCAATCCCGGCACGAACTATTACGTCGCCTTGAAGGAGCAGGACTCCAACGGACTCTGGTCGCTGATCTCGGATCAGCCTCTGCCGGTAGCCGGCGGACAGAGCTTGAAGGTGACTCTGGCCTGGGATGTCTCGACAGACGTCACTGTTTCCGGCTATAAGATATATTGGGGCGTTGCCTCCCAGTTGTACACGAATTCGATCGATGCTGGCGATGCGAGCTCGGTCACGGTCAGCAACCTGACTTACGGAACGCTCTATTATTTCGCCGTCACCGATTACACGCTCTCTGGTTTGGAGAGCGACTATTCGGCCGAGGTAAGCTTCGAGCAGCCGTGACTTCGCGCTTCCCGCGGCCATCATCCACTCGACGTGTCAAGCTTCCAGCTTCACGTTGAGTTTTTTTATCGGGATGATATGATTATGCCAACCACGTGAAAAAAATATCGAATTCTATGATTTTGGCGGCCGTTTTCTATGTCGGCGCGGGCGTTTTCAGCGCCGGAACGGCTGTGGCCGCTTCGAATAGCTGGTCTAGCATAACCCCTTCAGGCACGTCCGGGTATTCGTTCAATGCTGTGGCGGCCATAGGCAGCTATATATTCTTGGGCACTGATCACGGGCTATATGTGAGCGCCGATTCCGGCCAGACCTGGACGCTGTCGGATACAGGGCTTGGGACCCATCTGAACGTTACCAGCATAGCCATCGGCTGGGTCTACGATTCAGGCGCGAGCGCATTCAAGGCCACAGCGTCGTCGCCGGTCGCTATCGGCACCTCTGACGGCGGCGTATTCACGGGCACGGTCGGAGGCTCTTCATGGACATCGTCCGGGGCCGGCATGGCGGATACTGATATACTCGACCTCGAATTCGACGGCTACCAAGCATCGAACGGATCGACTGCCGACATCTACGCCGCCACGCCCGGAGGCGTGTACATAAGCACGACCACAGGCAGCCGCTGGATGCTGGACAATAGCGGCCTTTCCGGCACCCCCAAGAAGATCATCACCGATTACACGTCGCCCTCGGGCTATGTCCTCACTTCCGGAAATGCCGTATACACGTCTGCGCTGTACTCGTCAGCCGGCGCGATGGAGAGCTGGTCCAAGGTCTTCGATGCGAACGGCACGACCACCAACAGCATCGGGATGCTCGTGCCGGTCGGGGTCGTGAACTGGATCGCCACAGCCAAGGGCATCTACAAGAGCGACGGCACAGGCCGCAATTGGGCCTTGGCAGACATCGGCATCCCGGCCGCTTCATCCACGGCCGATATCGCGAGCGATTTCCTCGATCCCAATCTGGCCTATGCCGCGGTCACCGGCGGAGGCGTCTACAGGACGACCGATGAGGCCGTAGCCAGCGCCGATCCCAATGTCCCGGAATGGCTGCCGATCGATATCGGCCTCACGGACATGGATATAAAGACGGTCCAGCCTGATCCGTCCAGCTCGAGCGTCGTCTATGCGCTCGGGAGCTCAGGCCTGTATAAGCTCAGCTATTCTGGTACTCCGATCGAGAATATCGACATGACGCCGCCGTCCGATGTGACGGACCTCGCGGGTGCTGTTTCGGGGACGAACCAAATAACGCTCACTTGGACGGCGCCCGGCGGCAACGGCGCTTACGGCACCTCCACGAGCTATGACATAAGGTATTCGACCACTTCGGCCATAACAGCGGGCAATTTCAGTTCGGCCACGCCGGTCTCGCCGGAGCCGACGCCTTGGGGATCGGGGCACGCGGAATCGTATCCTGCCAATGTGACCACCGGGACTTATAAATATTATTTCGCGCTCAAGGCTTCCGACCTCGCGGGCAACAGCTCTGATCTTTCCAATGTGGCTGCGGTGGATACGTACGTCGCTCCGACGACGTATTCCATAAGCGTCGCTTTGTCAGGCTCCGGATCAGTGACCAGCACTGGAGGGTATATAGATTGCGGCTCGACATGCACGGCCTCGAATGTCCCCGTCGGCACTTCAGTGACGCTCACGGCAGCGGCCGCTTCGGGGTATACGTTCTCTGGATGGAGCGGCGATTGCTCCGGCTCCAGCACATGCACTGTGAGCGCCGCATCCAGCGTCACGGCTACTTTTGCTAGCTCTGGCGGCGGTGGCGGGGGCGGGGGAGGTGGTGGCGGTGGTGGCGGTGGCGGCGGAAGCAGCAGCGGAAGCAGTGGCTCGGTTTCTTCAAGCGGAGGCGGGGGGGGCGGTGGCGGGGGCGGGTCAGTGAGCGGTGCAACCGCAGCGCAGGCAGCTGCTACTGTTCAGGGCGCCGGCGCTGGTACGGCAGCTACGACCACCTGCACGACGACGCCGTCGGCTATCCCGGCTTCGGCTCTGGCCCTCACGATCGGGGATCGCGGGGCGAGCGTCTCGGCACTGCAGACTTTTTTGGTCATAAGTGGTTATCTGGGCAGCCAGTACGTGACAGGATATTTCGGCAATCTGACCAAGGCGGCATTGGCGGCATATCTCAAGGATCATCCGACTGAGACATGCTCGAGCCAGACGAGCGCCAATGCTCCAGCTGCCGCAGGGGCACAGGCTCAACCTTCATGGTGCCCAGTCGGTATGATCTGCGTTGCGACAGGGGCTTCGGCGTCGCGAGCGTCGCGGCTGCCTGCCGGCTTCCGATTCCCTGGGCCGATCGGCGCTAATAAGGCATCGCTCGAGGCGAAGGATCTCCAGATCTTCCTGAATGACAATGGGTTCACAGTCTCCAAAGAAGGCGCGGGCTCAGTCGGCAACGAGACTATGTATTTTGGGCCGGCCACGACCAGAGCAGTGGCTGCATTTCAGCGCTTCTATAAGATCGTTCCGGCTTACGGGTATTTCGGGCCTATAACGGCGGCCAAGGCGAACGAGCTTCTCGGCGGCATGAGCCGTTAGGCTTTGAGAAGCTTTTCGCCTTGGCGGGTGTTCCAATCGAGAAGTTCACTGGCCGCTTTTTCAGCTTCTGCCTTTTCGTATTCATCTTCGTAACCTTCAAGTCTGTT
>JAGWWT010000010.1 GCA_018970245.1 Patescibacteria group bacterium | reverse complement strand
TTTGCCTCGGGCTCTAAGACTGCTTCGCTCATGTTGGTTAGTTAATTGGTATGAGGATATTGTACCGTATTGAAAAATACATTGCATGCCGAAATTTTTCGTCTAAAACTCTGCCTAAAAAGCATTGTCAATGTCTTTGAAAATAGGCATTGAATTGGGCGTCATAGCTGATATAATGATGCGCAAGATGCCTATCAATTGGACAAAGATATACAAGAAATACAAGGGCTTTTGGGTTGCTCTTGCTGACGATGAATCGACGGTATTAGCTTCCGGAAAATCTCTAAAGGAGACTGTCGAGAAAGCCAGAAAAATGGGTTTTAACGACCCTATAATGACCCGTGTGCCGGAAAATATATCTTCCTTTGTCGGACTATCTTAGCGATAATGAAATTCTTCTACAAACATTACGGACCGATCAGGCGTCCGGTTGTTCCGATAACATTGAAGACCTCTAAAGAGGCTGTCCGGTACGAAGCATTGATCGATTCTGGAGCTGATATCTGTTTGTTCGACGAAGAAATGGGCGATTTTCTCGGACTGGATGTGCGTAAAGGGAAATCATATGAAGTAATCGGTATAGGTGGAAAATATTCCATCTATCATTTGCATGAAATCACCTTAGAAATCGGCGGTTGGCCGTTCAAGATCCAAGCCGGCTTTATGGAAAATGTTGCAGGAATAACGAAGCCCTATGGGGTTCTCGGCCAAGCAGGATTTTTTGATAAATTCATAGTGAAGTTCGACCTGTCGAAGGAAGAAATCGAGCTGAAGATCAAATCTTAGATCTTCAAGCATATTCCCTTCATATCTTCCGTTTCGGTGATTCTCCAAGGTTCTGGCGCTTCGAAAGACATGTTATTTCTTTAAGCTCTCATACTTCTTCATGATCTCTGCCTCGACGTCGGCGCGGGGACGGCCGAATTTCAGGCTTGAAAGCTCCCGCAGCTTGTCCACTTTGCCGGGATCGCCGCTCTTTGGCGGCATCGTAGCGATATTGAAAGGCTTGGTGGGCCGGCCATTCGACAGCAGGCGGACATAGGCGTTGAAATTGTCGAGGCTGATGATGTCATTCTGGCTGAAGACGGGCGCGAACTGCTTTTCCAGGAACTCGGCGTCCTCGGTTCCGACGCGGAAGACCGCCATCGAGCCGACGTTGCCGAAAACGGCATTCTTGATCTTGTCATCCAGCTGGCCGATGAATTGATGCGCCACATTCAGGGCCAGGCGGTACTTGCGCGCTTCCGATAGTATCGTGGCTATCGAGTCCGTGGTGATATTCTGGAACTCATCGAGGTACAGGTAGAAGTCGGGCGTTGATCCAGCGCCTTTTCCGAACGAATCCACGCGCGACAGGGCTGACATAAGGATCTTGCCTACCAAGATGAGGCCGATCAGATGGGAGTTGATGTCGCCGAGGCGGCCCTTAGATAGATTGACCAGGAGGATCTTCTTGCCATACATGACTTCCCGCAGGCTGAACGAGGACTTCTCCTGGGCGATGATCGGCCGCATGATCTCGTTCGCGAGAAAGACATCGAATTTCGAGGTGATGTAAGGGACCACGTTAGCCAGGGCTGCGTCGCCTCCGGCTTTTTCGGCGATCTCGCGCCAGAATTGGACGATGACCGGATTCTTGCAGCGCGATATCTTCATATCGCGGAAAGCCTTGTTCGACATCACCCGCGAGACGTCCAAAAGGGTCGAGCCGGACTCTGGGTCGTCGATCACCAGGCCGGTCGCGTTACGGAAATACTGCTCGAATATCGGGCCCATCGATTCCGGGACTTGGCCGTAGAGCTTCTGGAATATGCTGAACATCTCGTTCACGACGAACGTCTTCTGTTCCGGGAATCGCGGATCATACTCGAGCATATTCAATGCCATCGGCCTCTCGATCGACGCCGGGTCGAAATAGATCACGTCTTCATAACGGTTAGCCGGCACGTTGGCGAGGATATCCTGCACGTCCGAGCCGTGCGGATCGATGAAGCAGACGCCATGGCCGGCTTCGATGTCTTGGATGATCATGTTCTTCATCAGGGCCGTCTTGCCGGTGCCTGTCTGGCCGATGACATAGAAATGGCGCATGCGGTCTTCCGGCGCGATATAGACGCGCTGTTCCCCGCCGCGATGCTTATTCATGCCGATCAATGTCCCGGCTGCGGGCAGATCGACAGGGGCCGGCGCCGTTCCGGCCTTGGATTGCTTGAGCTGCGGCGCGGCGCGGCTCACGGTCGAGGCTGGGAAGTGCAAACAGGCGGTCATCTCTTCTAGATCGAGGATGATCTTCTCGTTCGGGTCATAAGCACGGAGCGAAAAATCCTCGAGGATGCCCTGTAGCCTGCTACCTGTCGCTTTCGACCATTCTAGGCGATTGCCGTGGCCGTTCTCGAACTGGTTGAAGCTTGACTCCAGGTCGTGGAGGATGCCCTCAGCCTCGGTTTCTGTCGCCGAAGAAGCGACGATGCGCAGATTGACCGCCACGAACGGCGTCTTGAGCTTCCTCGTGAACTGCTCGACGGCGGTCTGATCGAGCGCCTGGGCGCGCTTCTCCTTGTCCTCTTTCTCCTTCTGGATCTTTTCCTGCGTCTTGAACATGCCGGCCACGTCCTTTACGAGCATCCCGCCGATGCCGCGGTCGATCTCATCGAGGGCGTCATTGATCTTCTCTCCTTTGCGGATCTTCTCGATGGCCCTGTTGCAGGCTTTCGCGTAGCCATCCTCGCGAGCGCCGACGATGAGCTGGATCGCGGCGCCTTCCCCTTCGCGGTCTATCTTCGAGAAGCTGTTCAAGATGGCGTTCAGCGGATCGACATCGAAAGCCTCGTAAGGCTTGAGCGGATAGAGGGGATGCTTCGATAAGCGCGCGTATGAGGCCGCGGAGGCGCCGCCGGCGTTGAAGATGTTGTAGTCGTTCTTATGCTCGCGGACGTGCGCCGCCGGGAAGACCGCCAGGATCTGCTTCTCGAATAGCTCTTTGCGGGATGTCGGAACCGAGACATAGAAGACGAATTCCTCGCTGCCGTTGGCGTTGGCGATCTCGAGCGTGAACCAGGCGGGATCCTTGCTGTCCGAACCGATGGAGAGCATCCCAGAATAGAACTGCTCCATGCCCGAGATCAGCTCCTTGAGCTGCTTATTCTTGTCTTCTTCCGAGGTCTCGGGCAGGCTGACCTCGAACAATGTCATGTGCAGCGGCTTCCAGAGCTCGTCCTTTTCGCGCAGGCCAGAGACCGGATACTTGGAAGCCACGAGCTGGACGAGCACCCGGTGGAAATCGTCGAGAAGGTGCGGATCATGCATCTTCTCCGCCACGGTGAGGGAGTTCCTTATGCCCTTCTCTTCCATGACGCCGAGAAGGCGCTCGATCTGCTTGTCATGGGCCTCAGGCGCGAGCTCGAGGGTGATGGCTTCGGCTTGCTTGTCGCTCATCGCGTAGTCAGGATGGAGGACTTCGCTGGGCGCCGTCTCCGCGTACTTCTTCATAGCCTCGCTGGCCGCCTGATGCGGCGTCAATTCTCGGCCGCTCTCTCTGGCTTTCTCAAGATGCCCGGCGGCCGCTTCGTGGAGGCGCGAAAGCTCTTCGCGCGGATCGGCCGAAAGCTTTTGCCCTTCGAAAGAGGGGTTCATGCCTCTGATTATAGCGCGGATCGCGGTCCTTCTGCTATACTCGTGCAATGAAAATCAAAAACGTCATGGCGCGAGAGATCCTCGACTCCCGCGGAAATCCGACCGTCGAGGTGGACCTGATACTTTCAGATGGCTCGTTCGGCCGGGCGGCAGTGCCATCCGGCGCCTCTACGGGAAGCCACGAAGCGGTCGAGCTGCGGGACGGCGACCCTGACCGCTATGGCGGGAAAGGCGTCCTCAAGGCTGTGGCGAACGTGAATTCTGCGATCGCCAAGGCTATAAAGGGCAAGGATCTGGACCAGCGCTCGCTCGACGACAAGCTCATCAAGCTGGACGGCACCTCTAACAAAGGCCGGCTCGGCGCCAACGCCATTCTCGGCGTGTCTTTGGCCTTTGCGGCCGCCGCAGCCCGAAGCTCCGGCAAGCCGTTGTTCGAATATTTCAAGGCCGTCGCCAAGACCAAGAATCCGGTACAGCTGCCCGTCCCGATGATGAATATCGTGAATGGCGGCAAGCACGCCGAGAACTCCACTGATATCCAGGAATTCATGATCGTCCCTGCCGGGCTGCCGTCTTTCAAAGAGGCGCTGCGCGCGGGCGATGAGATATTCCATGCGCTGAAAAAGATCCTCAACAGCCGCGGCCTGGCTACGACCGTTGGGGACGAAGGAGGGTTCGCCCCTGAATTGCCCTCGAACGAGGCCGCTCTGGACATCGTCATGGAGGCCATCAAGGCTGCCGGATATTCCGCTGGCAGGGATGTCTTCATCGCTTTGGATGTGGCGGCCACCGAGCTATTCAAGGACGGCAGCTATGTGCTGGCGCGCGACGGCAAGACCAAGACCTCGCAGGAGATGATCGGCTGGTATGAAGGCCTAGTGGCGAAGTATCCGATCGTATCCATCGAGGACGGCCTGGCTGAGGATGATTGGGATGGATACGCTCTGCTCACCGAAAAGCTCGGCAACAAGATCCAGCTGGTCGGAGACGATCTATTCGTGACGAACATCGACCGCCTCTCCCAGGGCATCGAGAAAGGCGCGGCCAATTCCATCCTGATCAAGCTCAATCAGATAGGGACGGTGTCGGAGACGATCGCAGCCATAAATCTAGCCAAGAAGGCCGGCTACACGTCCATAATCTCGCACCGTTCAGGCGAGACCGAAGACACGGCTATAGCCGATTTCGCTGTCGGCACTGGGGTCGGGCAGATAAAGACCGGTTCCCTCTCGAGGACGGACCGCGTCGCCAAGTACAATCAGCTCCTGCGCATCGAAGAAAAGCTCGGTCGTAAGGCTATCTACCCTGGCCGAGGCGCGTTTTCTGTGGGATAAAATCTTATTCACTTTTTTCTCCGCGATATTCACAGCTTTTCCACGGACTTATCCTGATAGTCTCGTTGACTTTTGGCGTTCGGACGAATTATACTGTGCACAGGTCAACCGAAGGAGAGGTTCCTTAAATCAAACATTAGCCACCTCATCACGCAGGCATAGTCCTGCTCAAGGTAGGCCTTAAACATTTCGGTAACTATCTCCTTGTCGAGTGACCATTATGGCAAAAAGACCCCGTTGGGGGTCTTTTTGCATATGGAATAACATATGGGATAAGGAGGCAGAGGCGGGCCAGAAGCATGTTCAGGTGGGTGCGGCATGTGTTCTCGTCTGCTTTCCGAACGGAAAGTTCGCCTCAAAAAGAAAAGCCCTGAAAAGGGCCTTTCTTGAGTAACCTATGCCGCCGGAGGCGCCTGTGGAGGCGTTTGCGGCTGTGGAGCCTGGGGCTCCTGCGGCTTCTTGGCCTTTGCCATGGTTTTTCGGCGGGTGGGTTAGCTCCCGCATGACAAGTATGACGAGCGCCGAGACTCTTATCCAGTTGATTGCCGATTCCTGCATCGAGTTGACTGTCAGTCAAACTGCCGTATCAAATTATGGCTAAGATGCGCACTTCCCTGCCGTGGTGTAATTAGTAAAAAAATAGCGACACACGCACGCTTCTGCTACAATATTTCCCTATGAAAAATATTTCCCTATGAAAAATCATCCTGCGAAAGATAAAAAGACCGTGATGCTCATCGTCCTCGATGGCTGGGGCTACCGCGAAGACCCTAAAGACAACGCCATCGCCGCGGCCAAGAAGCCGTTCTTCGATCGCCTATGGAAAGAGCGCCCCCATTCCCTGCTCAAGGCTTCAGGGAGCGCAGTCGGCCTTCCCGAAGGCCAGATGGGCAACAGCGAAGTCGGGCACATGACCATAGGAGCAGGCAGGCCGGCCGACACCGACCTCGTCAGGATCGACAAAGCGATATCTTCCGGCGATTTCGACGGCAATCCGGTGTTCGCCGATCTCTTCGCGCACGTGGAAAAGCGCCGTTCGACTCTGCATGTCATGGGATTGGTGTCTCCTGGAGGAGTCCACAGTCACCAGAACCATCTCTTCGCCTTCCTTCGACTTGCCGAGAAGAGAGGCGTCGAACGCGTCGCCGTCCATGTCTTCCTCGACGGGCGCGATACGCCGCCCCAAAGCGCCGCATCTTTTATACGCGGATTGGAATCAGAGATCGAAGGATATCCGGGATGCTTCATCGCCACAGTGGCGGGCCGATACTACGCCATGGACCGCGACAACAACTGGGACAGGCTGGCCGAAGCCGAGAAAGCGATACTCGAAGGAAAGGGGCCGACTTGCTCTGCGAAGCCTTCTGAATGCATTTCTGAGCGGTACAAGAGCGGCGAGCGCGACGAGCTCATGAAGCCTATAGTCTGCCGGCCGAGCCCGGTCGCCGATGGCGATGCCGTCTTCTTCTTCAATTTCAGGGCTGACAGGGCTAGGATGCTCTCCGAACGCATGATGGCGCGAGCAACATCGCATGGCCTGAGGTTCGCCACCATGACCGAGCACAAGCCCGGCCTGGGAGCGCCTGTGGCTTTTCCGGCGCAGCGCTTCGCCATCACCTTAGGCGGCGAGATATCCAAGGCGGGCATATCTCAGGCCCGCATAGCCGAGACCGAAAAATTCGCGCACGCCACATATTTCCTGAACTGCGGCCGAGACGGCAAGATGGCTCTGGAAGAGCACGTGCTTCTGGACAGCCGCAAGGACATAAAGACCCACGACGAGGCGCCGGAGATGCGCGCCGAGGCTATCGCCGACAAAGCAGTCGAAGAGATCTCCAAAGGCACAGGCTTCATCTTCATAAACTTCGCCAATCCAGACATGGTCGGGCATACAGCTAATGTCCCCGCGATAATCAAGGCCATCGAGACCGTCGATTCGGAGCTGAAGCGCGTGATCGAGAGCCTCGAAAAGGCCGGCGGCACGGCGCTCATCATAGCCGACCACGGCAATGCCGAGATCAACATCGACCCTGATACCGGCGCGAAGCACACGGCCCACACCACTAGCCTCGTCCCATGCATCGTCACTGACAGCTCCAAGCGGCTCCGCGACGGCGCCCTCTATGATGTCGCGCCTACCATCCTGGCTCTCCTCGGATTGAAGGTTCCGGCAGAGATGACCGGCAAGCCTCTCATCTGATCGTCTTCCTCACGAGCAGGTTGCCTACATAGCGGACGAAAAGTATGGCCGATGTGGCGCAGAAGGCGCCGAGCGACCAGCCAGCTATGACATCTGAAGCCCAATGGACATTGAGGACCAGCCTAGAGAGGCCGATCATGGCGGTCGCTAGAACGCACAAGACTATGAACCATTCGCGCCTGGCCCATGAACGGATCTTTGGGGCCAAAAGATAGGCTATCATCACGAAGAAGGCCGCCGACAGCGCCGAATGGCCGGATGGGAAGCTCCAATCGCCCCGAGCGATGGGTACCAGATGGTCCAAAGGCCTGGCGCGCATGAAGAATTCCTTGAGCACTCCGACAGCCGCTCCGGTAGACGCTATCGAGAGCAGAGCGATGGCCGAAGACCGCCATTTCTTCCTGAACGCGAGCCACAAGCCGAAGGCCGCTCCGATCCCGCCCGTCACGGCTGGGCCGCCGATCGCGCTCACAGCCTCCCCTATCCGCGCCAAGGCCGGGCCGACATGCGCGGCCGAGAACAGATTCACAGCGATATCGAACTGGGCCATGAATGGCTTCAGTGCGAATGCGTCTTGTATCGTCAAGGCAAGGAAGAAGAGAGCAGCGAGATTGATGAGGAGAGTGAAGAGCTCGTATCTCTTGAATATGTGGTAGTTGGCGTTCACGAACCTATACCCCCAGATGATGGCGATGGCCAAAATGACGGCCAGCACTATCAGGCGGCCGAAATATGCCGCAGCGATATGGTATCCCGCTCCAAAAGCGTAACCGACGAGGATGGAGATGACCGCCCAGCTCGTCCCGCCGATGATATTGAAGATCCAGAACCGGCCAGCCGGTATATCAGACGAACCGACCAGGAATGGCATGAGGGCCCTCGTGGCCGGAGTGAACCGTCCGATGATCAATGCTTTGCCTGTGTGCTTCGAAAGCAAGGCATTGGCGCGCTCGATGTGGGCGTCAGTCACGAAGAAATACGGCCTGATCTTGTCTATGAAGGACAATCCATACCTGCGGCCGAGCATGAACCCGATGAAATCGCCCGAGATCGCGCCGGCGATCGATAGGAGGATGACCACACCGAGATCCATATCGCCGATCCTGGCCAGGAATCCGGCGGCAATGATCGCGACATGCCCGGGAACGGCCATGCCGAGCACCGGTACGCCTTCGAGCATCGTAATCAAGAATAAGACGCCATATCCGCCGTGGATGAGGATCGCCTGAAGATGGACGGCGATGACAGAGAATTGGTGCCCCAGAGGCATATTGCGGCAGTATATCAGGTGTGGTAGACTTTCACCAAGGCGATAATCTGTCGTTTTTATAAGTCCGTGCGATCTGGCTAAAAATCTAGCCTAGATCCAGAATTACCAAACTTAATCATCATATATCAATTTTCTCATGTCTAACGTAACCATCTACTCGACGCCGACCTGCACTTATTGCAATATGGCGAAGAGTTTCTTCAAGTCCAATAACATCGGTTTCACCGAGTACAACGTCGCATCCGATCTTGGTCGGCGCAAGGAGATGATCGAGAAGACCGGCCAGATGGGCGTGCCTGTCATTGACACTGGAAGCGAGGTCATAGTCGGCTTCGATGAGCCCAAGCTCCGTTCAGCTCTAGGCGTCAAATAGCGCTTCTCCTCGAGATGGAGCCATCATTCGATGGCTCCATTTTTTAGCCGCAAAAAAGAGCCGGGAGTTTCCTTCCGGCTCTGTGAAATGTGCTGTGGTCAGACCGCGACCAGCGTCCGTTTGTAGCGGGCAATCTCGGCATTCGAGTACTGCTTGTCGTCCGTCACGTTTCGGAGGACTTTGACGAAGGGCGGCAGCTCGAGCTCGGGCGTGCGATCGGAGCGTTCTGCTTCCATGAGCGCGAGCCCCGGACGCGGCTCCTCGAAGAGATCGACCTCGAAGAATTGCTCCCTCCAGAAGAAGCAGATGCGGCGCTTCTTCACGGTCGCCTTCTCCGGATCACGGAGCGTGAGCAGTGCCTGGTATTCGCGCTCGGAGATCATCTTCTCCTCCTCTGCGCGGACCCCGGAACTCACCTTGCGCTTGACCGTGTAGTAGTAGGAGATGCTGTCTCGGTCGCCCCTGGCTCGCACCCTGCGCTCTTCGCCGGCTTTCGGCGATACCAGGTAATCCTGAGTGATCAAGCTTTCAGTCCATTTGACTGGAATGGAAGCCGGATCGAGCGCTTCGATCAGGAATTTGTCTTCCTTCTCGAGAGGCACAGGATCGCCGAGGATAGCACAGACCTCTCCGAACAGGCGGTGAAGCTTGCCTTCGAAGTCCGTGGAGTTGTCGATCGCCCGCGGATGCTGGTGCCTTGTCCAGGCAAAGAGCGTCCGTTCGTCGAGCAACCAGGCTTCTAGCGGAGTCTCATGACGCGCCTCGTTGTTGGCGAGCGTGTAGAACTCCTCGGCGCCGAACGCCGCCGTCCGGAGGTGGATGACCGCATGATAGCGCTCGTCGCACAGCTGCCTCCTCGTGAACCCCAGGCGTTCAAGCAATTCTCCGTAGGCATCCTCCCCGATATAGGCTTCCCCATCCATGGCCCCGCGGTCGCAGAGGACGACGACCTTGCGGCCTTTGTCCCTGTAACGCTTGGCGATGGAGAGGATGCGATCCTCTTGCGACAAGGTGTCTAATAGGATCTCTTCTTGGAATTCGATCCATGGCAATTCGCCGGGAGTCATCCCCGCCGTGATCAGCTTGGTAGCCGATTCTGGCGAGATGAGCACCTTGTAGCCGCGATCGGATAGCATCCGATTGAGGCGGGCCAAGCCAGTGGTTTTGCCGCTGCAAGGGCCGCCGGTGATCACGATGATCGTGATCCTATCTCCAAGGTCGGAGATAGCGTGAGGTTGAGTGCCGATCATAATCTGCATTCCTTTCGGTTGGCCCTCGCGGGCGGTTTGGTTGTGGAGGCGGATTCGGCACGCGCCGGTCCGCAGATCGCTTGGTCTTGGAAGATCATCCGTCTTTCAATGACCGGGAGATTTTACAAGCCTGTATCGCGGTATTTTGTGCGGCATGACTTGTTCTATGTAAAAAAGTTAGCATGAATTGGCGGTGCTGTCAAGTTCGCCATGGACGAACATCTTGATCACCCAGCGTCGAATGACGCATACTTCATACTTCATACTTAATACTTAATACCTAATACTTGCGATTCTGTGCGGGCAGCGAGAATCGGACTCGCGCTTAATGCTTGGGAAGCACTCGTTCTGCCACTAAACTATGCCCGCTAGCGAGGGAAAATGTATGAGCTCGCTCATACATTACACCCGAGCGACACGGGCACACGCAGTATGCCCGCGGTGGGACAAATGATAGATTAGAATCCGACCCATTGCAATGCGCGCTGCCACCATCCAAGGCTCGGGGTGCTCGTAGGGCCGCTTGATGAGGCGCTGTCGGCTGGATCGATTATGACCGCGACAGATTCCCCTTCCTTGACTGCGCGGTATTTGGACCGCAGCTCGGCTTCCAGCCCCTGGCTGGTATCGAGCCTGCCGATCTCAGCCTGAAGATCGGCCTTGTGGGCCTCGAGATCGCTGAGCGCGGCTTGCGCCTGGGCGAGGCGATCGGCGCTCTCTACAGTCTTCTCATGGATATTCCAAACGGCTTTGGCCATGGCTGCAAAGACGATCACGGCTAGGATCAACGCCGGAGTCGATGACAGGAACCTCTTGAAGCTCCAGGCTCGTTTGCCATTTCGCATGCCTATAAGTATACTAGATTCATGCTATTCCACGAAAAGACAAGAAAAGCCGCCGGAGTCGGGTTCATCGTGATCTCAATCCTGGTGATCATCAGCATGATCCTCCTGTATTTCCCCGTTTGGAGATAGGCTTTCAGCTAGCTCCTCATCATCTTGACGAAGACCTCCTGAGGTATAGTCACCGAGCCATGCTCTTTCAAGCGCTTGCGGCCTTCTTTCTGCTTCTCGCGGAGCTTCATCTTGCGCGTGATGTCGCCTCCCGAAAGAGTGCCTGCAGCGTCTTTCTTGCGCCCTTTGACCGTCTCTGAAGAGATGATTCGTCCGAAAGCCTTGGCTTGGACCTTGAAAGTGAAGAGCTCGCGCGGCAGGATCTCGTATAGCTTCTTGACCATAGACTCGGCCTCCTCGGGCACCCGCCGGCGCGAGACGACGCGGCTGAAAGCGGGCACCGGCTCATCGGCGACCAAGATATCCATGCGGACCACGTCGGCGGGACGGCTGTCAGTGATATCGTAGGATATCGAGGCGTAGCCGGAAGAGATGCTCTTCACTTCATCGAAGAAATTGCGCATCAATTCGCGGAGCGGCATGTTCAGGGTGAGCATCGAGCGGTTATCGCCGAAATTGTCTGTGGCCAGCACCTCCGCTTCGTGCTCATATAGGGACTTCATGAGCCCACCAATGTATTTCGGCGGAGTGATGATCTTCATGGTCACGATAGGCTCGCTCACCTCTTTCAATTCACGGTCATCCGGGAAGAGCGCCGGCGAATATATGGTCGCCTTCTTCCCGGACTTGAGCTCGACGGTATAGGTGATAGAAGGCTGGGTGACGACGAGCTCGAGGCTGAATTCGCGGCGCAGACGTTCGGTAACGATCTCCATGTGGAGCATGCCCAAGAATCCGCAGCGATAGCCTTTGCCCAGGGTTCCAGACGCTTCCTCTTCGTATGTGAACGCCGAGTCGGAGAGCCGCAGCCGGCCGAGCGCCTGGCGGAGCAACGGCAGATCATCTTGGGATTCCGGATACAGAGATGCCCAAACCACTGGCCTCGGGCTTTGATAGCCCGGCAGCGGCGGTAGCGTGTCTTTGTTCGAGGCTACGGTATCGCCTACCGAGGCGATGCCCGGCTCTTTTATTCCAGTGATGATGTAGCCGATCTCTCCGGCGCCTAGCGCCTCTACCGGCGTGTTGTCGGGCTTGAATATGCCGACTTCGATAGCTTCGAATTCCCGGCCGGCTGCCTTGAAAGCCAGGCGATCGTGCCTGGAGACGCTGCCGTTCATGACCCGGATATAGACCGTCACGCCCGTGTGGTTCGAATATTGGAAGTCGAAGACCAGCGAGCGGAAGCGCTCGGTCTGATCCGGCGGCTTCGGCGCCGGCACGCGCTTGATGACCTCTTCAAGAAGATGCTCGACCCCTTCCCCCGTCTTGCCCGAGACTTTCAGGACATCAGCCGGGCTGCATGACAAGAGCTGGCTCAATTCATGCACGACGTCTTCCGTTCGCGCCAGAGGCGAGTCGATCTTCGAGACGACAGGGATGATCTTGAGGCCGGCATCCCTAGCCATGTTCAAGGTGGTGAGCGTCTGAGCCTGGACTCCCTGGGTGGCATCGACTAGAAGGATCGAGCCCTCCACGGCTTTCAGGCTGCGCGAGACCTCGTATGAGAAATCGATGTGGCCGGGCGTATCGATGAGGTTGAGGACGTATCCCCCGAAGCTCATCCTCACCGGCTGCATCTTTATGGTGATGCCTCGCTCGCGCTCGAGCTCCATGGAATCGAGGACCTGCTCCTGCATCTTGCGCTTCTCGATAGTGCCGGTGATCTCGAGCATGCGGTCAGCCAAGGTCGACTTTCCGTGGTCGATATGGGCTATTATGGAGAAATTGCGGATCTTCGACAGGTCTGGCTTATTCATGTGCTAGGAATATAGCAGAAAGCGCCGGATTTACAAAAATGCGCGGCTCCTCCCGCCTATCACATATGCTCGACTTCAGCCGGCGGGACGGACACTTTCCAGACCTTATGATGAAGCGTCTGCCATACGTCCACCAGCTGCCGATTGCCGAGTATGACGAGCGTGATGACCAAGACGACGATCCCGATCAGGCCCGCGCAGAACCCCTGGAGGAACACCCCCCAGACTTTGGTTAGAGGAAAGACGGCGGCGAATATCCTCAGCGAAAGATACGAGGCGTAGCCCATGATGACCGAGGCCGCGAAGGTCTGGAATAGAGTGGCGAAGACAGGCTTCGTGAACCCATGATAGACGCGCTCGTAGACCCACCAGTGCAAGAATGTATTCACGATCACTCCGATCGTGTATGCCAGCGCGAGGACGAGGACGCTCGTGCCGACCTGGCCATCGACTTTCAGAAGGTCCTCCAGGAACCAGCGGAACATCGGGTAGGCGAAGAAGGCCTTGTCGAGCAGATAGCCGGAGATGACGATGATCGAAGCCGAGATGGCGTTGATGAGGAGCGGCCGGGCCGTCTTGCCTTCTGCGTAGAATGAGCGCACGAATAGGACGATGAGCGACTGCCCTATCGTCGATACCGTGAACAGGGCCAGCATGGCCGCGGTGAGCCTCGTGTCCGCCCAGTCGAACTTGCCGGCGCCGAGAAGCGTCCTCACGATCTGCGCGCGCAGGACGATGAAGAGCACGGTGAGCGGCATGGACCAGAATATGATGTGCTCCGCCGAGGCGATCATCTTGGCTTTGAATTCGGCTATATGCCCCTTGAAGAGCATCCTGGAGAGCGTCGGGAACACGGCCGATGAATAGCTGGCGCCTATGAGCGTGAGCGGCACAGATTGGAGATTGAAAGCGAAATTGAAGACCGATATGGACCCTACGGCCATGTATGAAGCGAGGGCGATCAGGGCGAAGGACGCCAGCTGGTTGGCCGAGAGCGTGATCGTGCGCGGCAATGTCGTGAGCATGACCTTCCTCACGTCCGGCCAGTGGATCTTGAGCGTGAATCTGGGCACGAGCCGCTCATGCAGCAGGAACGGCAGCTGGATCCCCATGTGCAGGAATGCGCCGGCCGCGACGCCCATGGCGAGACCGGGGATGCCGAACATCGGATATCCGACTAGGACGCCGAGGATGATGCCGGCATTGTAGACCACGGGGCTCGCGGCATAGACGAGGAACCTATGGTGCATCTGTGTCAGGCTGGAATAGAGATTCGATAGGCCGAGGAAGAACGGCGAGAGCAGCATTATGCGCATGGCCGCGACCAAGGTCGGAAGAGCCGGGTCAGTGGCGAACCCTGGGATGGCCTTCGGCACGAGCCATGGCGCGATGAGGAAGACGACCGCGGCCGAGAAGGCCATCAGGAAGAAATAGACAGTGAATATTCCATCGGAGAACGCCTTGCCCGCCTCGTCTGATCGCTCGAAGCGGTCGATGAAGTACGGCAGAAGGATCGAGGCGGCCACCAGCGAGCCGACAGTGGCGAACAGGAGGTCCGGGATCCGGAAGGCGGCGTAGTAGACGTCGAGGGCATGCCCGGCACCGAACGTGTAAGCCAGGAGCTTATCGCGTATGATCGCGAGGACGAGCGACAGCGCCGCGAATGCGCCTAAGAGATAAGCGGCCTCGTGGAGGCCGCGAATCTCCTGTCCGATGAAGGAGAACCAACGCTTGACCATTGCGCATCAGTTTAGCACATCCGCCTGATACCACGCATCTCGCGATGGCTTCCTGCTATTTCAGGCTCTTCGTCGTCTTCTCCTTGAGCGGCAGGCTCGAAGGCTTCTCGACCTGGGCAGCCGCCTGCTGATCAGAGAAGATCGGCTTGCCGGCCTGGAGGGTCGTGAGAATGAGCGATACTTCCTGGTTGTCAGGATTGCTCTTGGCCAGATCGGCGAATTGAGCGACTGCATCGGCGGTGTCGCCTAGGCGGGCGTCGGCCAGGCCCAAGAAGTACTTGGCATTGGCATAATCAGGCTGGATCTTGATGGCTGCGGCCATAGCCTGCCCAGCGACGTTGTAATTCTTGGCATTGTATTCGAGCAAGCCGAGCTGGAAGTAGAGGAGCGCGTTCTGCGGATTCAGCTGGATCGCCACTTGCGCGGCGGTTATAGCGTTCTGAAGGTCGCCCTTCGCGGCATAGACCTGCGACAGCAGGTACACCGCATCTAGGTAGTTATTCTTGACCTGGAGAGCGGCGCCGAGCGTCTTCGTGGCATCGTCCAGCTTGTTCTGGCTGGCCTGGAGCTGGGCCAGAGAGAGATAGATCGAGGGATTCTGCGGATTGAGGGCGATCGCTCGAGTGTAAGCGGCCACGGCGGAATCATAGGCGTTATCCATCTTGAGGCTCGTGCCGAGAGCCGAGACGCGGGCTTCGGATATATAGTTGTAGTAGTTCGTCGGATCATACGCGACGGCTTTCTGCGCATAGCCGTTGGCCTGATTGACCAGAGCGACGACCTGGCTCAAGACAGCCTGCGAAGTGGAAGCCGCTGTCTGGGCATTCACCGTCCCGGCCAGCTTGGTGGCCATCGACATGGTCGCTTCGGCTCTCGCCTGCCAGTACACGTCGGAAGAGTCGAAGGCCAGCGCTTTGGCGAAATCGGCATCGGCGTTGGCGGGCGCGCCGTCGACTGTAAGCTGCTTCACGCCAGCGGCGAAGTAAGACAACGCCACGGTCTTCTTCATTATGACGACGCCCCAGATGGCCAGGACGAGGATCATGATGGCCACGAATGACGGGAACATCTTATTCGAGCGCGTGCCCGAGACAGGCGCGAGGGCCGAACCCTGGAGCGCGCCGCTCGATACGGCCGATCCGAAGAAGATGCCGGTCATGACGAGCGTCAGGAAGAGCATGGCGTGGGGCGGCGTCGATGCTATCGCTATGAGCCAGAGAAGAGCCGATGACCAGAATGAAGAGACGACCAGGAAGCGGCCCGGCTCGCTCGAAGGCATCCGCTTGAGGGCCTTGAGGCCCAGGATGACGAAGAACACGAAGAACAAGATCCAGAGCGCTGCGCCAGTCAATCCTTGGGTAGCCACGAATGTCGGCACCGTGCCGAAGCCATTGCTGAACTCGACGCCCCAGGCGTCAGTCTGGTTTATGCCGGCAGGCTTGTAGGCCAGATAGGCTTGAGAGAAGTGATTTGGGCCTACGCCGAAGATCGGGTAGTTCTTGATGGCGCCTGCCGTGACATCGAGCGTCATCTGCCAAGGCAGCGTGAGCTCTGTATAGCCGGCATTGAGCTTGGAGATCACCGGACCGGCGATGGAAGCGCCGCGCCAGGCGAAGACTGCGGAGACTATGAGAGCGACGAGGAAGACCCAGGATACTCGGGAAAGGACGCGCTTGAACCAGCCCTGGATAGGAGCGGAAGCGGCGCCGCGGTCGACGAATATCCAGACCGTCATGCCGAGGAAAAGCAGCGTGGCTGCCGCCCAGACGCGGGCGTCATTGATGATGACCATGCCTACAGCTGAAAGGACGGCGAGCGCCCAGTATGAGATCCTCATCCTTCCGGACAGCGGCAGGAATTTTATGGCTGAGAGCGATATGACCAAAACGACGGCCGAATATGCAGCCAAGGCGTACCAGCTTCCGAGGACCGTCGCCGTCAGGCTCGAGAGGATGCCGAAAGAGGCGAAATGCGGGCCGAAGATGAAGCGCAGGAGATGGAAGGCGTAGAGCACGACGTAAGCGGCGACGATGCCTAGATAGATGATGACGCCGCGTTCCAAGCGCCTGCTCACAGCAGTGAATGCGGCTAGGGCGCCGACGAACGTCGCAAGTATGAAGCTGGCCGTGCCGATCTCGAAGCCCTGGCCGAACAGCGACTTGCCGGCGTGTATGCTCACGAGCGATGAGATGATGAGCGAGACCGCGATCAGGGATGACGTCCATGCGATGCTCTTCGGCGGCAAGGCCAATCGCCTTTCATCGAGAGCGATGATGCCGAACAAGATGGCAGAGACCAGAGACCCTATGCCGATCACTGCAGTCTTAACGAGGTCCAGGGCGACGTACGGAGATGCCCAGAACGCCAGCGGAGCCAGGACGATCGTGGCCAATAAGATGTAATAAGCGATCGACTCGATCCGCTTAGGTGAGGCGGATTGACTGGATGAAGTATCTGGATTCATATTGTTTTTTATAACTGCTAAAGGGTCGAGTGGGTCTATTATACCAGAGCGTTCCTAGCGCGATACCCGCAATCCACAGCTTATTCACCTGAGTTATCCACAAATCGCGAAGATCCGCTCGCTAAATAGAAAACGCCCGGGGTTTTCCCGGGCGTCTCCATGTTGCCGTACCGTAAGCCGAATTCTGTCTTCCCGGCTTTCACCGGGAGCGACGACCATATATCTAGGATCAGCCTTACGGCCGACCTCGAGCGATTCTTCCCGAATGGGCGCGAGCCCATATCGGGACACGATCTTGCACCAACGTAAGGATTTTGCCGTTGCACCTCTCGCATCTCTGCAAGAGCTCGCCCCGATGCTGCCTTGCGGCAGTTCGGGGCGCTTGCTCGCTTTCGCTCGCAAGCGTCACTGTTCGCACCTCTGGGAGTTACCCTGGCGGGCGTTACCCGCTACGTGCTGCCTTCCAAGCGCGATCGCACGATTGCCTAGAAGGCTGGTGTTCGGACTTTCCTCTCCGATGCGGCGCCTTGCGACGCCATCGGAGCGGTCGTCTGGTACAGCTGCCTTAATGTTACAATATCTTGACCATAATGACAAGTACTGGTATAAAGTCATTGGATATATGAGCGACATATTGAAAATAACGGAAGCGGAATTTCAGGCTAGAAAGGAGATACCGAGGTTCCCGGATTGTCCAGAGCTTGACGAAGGACTCATCCGTAAAGTGACTGAGACGGTCTTCCTCTACCCTGATCCGCAACCGGCAGACGTATTGTTCATATTCGGATCTTCAAGAGACGATGAATGGAGCCAACCGGCCACGCTTTTCTTAAAGGGTTTGGCACCGATCATATATGTCGGCGGTGGCATCGGCGGCCGGAGCTTTGCAACGGGACGATTCCTGTCCCATTTGATCCGGGACGATCTGGTGGCATGTGGAATCCCGAGGGATGCCATCCTTGTTGACGAGGAATCGACGAATACGCTAGAGGATGCGGTGCATGGAAAAGCGATCTTCGATCAAAAAGGCATTAGGCACTACAGAATCCTCTTCGATTGCAAGTGGCCGCACGCCGGCAGATGTCTGCGGACGCTCAAGAAAGTCTTCCCCGGTTCGATCCTTTATCCATCAATGCACGACTTCAAGTACGACGGGGTGCTTTATACTGAGAACCTGCGACTAGATTGGCCGGACGAGGAGAGGAGCCGTTCGTTCGTTTGGGGTGAATACCAGCGTATCCTCTTGTACTCATCTCGAGGTGATATCTGCCCCTGATCGACGTATTAGCTTTCAGCCGCAACAAATTTTCTTTGTGCGGTTATTTTATTTAAACCGTGTTCACTTGTATTTCGCACACTTTCTCTCCAAAACCCGCAGGCGTCCGTTGAAATCGACATATTCTTCCCTTCTTGCATAATGGAGCATGATGTAATCGAGCTGTCCGACAGCATATTTGTGATTACGCTCGACTCTTTCATCAAGGCTATCTAGGCGAGTTTCAATGCGTTCGAATCCGTTATTGACAGCAATGGCCAGGTCATCAAGAAGCTGGGCGACATTGCCCAATTCCTTTTTGGTCGCTAGAGGTTTGACAGCTTCAGTCAGCTCATTCTTGGTCGCTAGAGGTTTGATCGCGTCGATCAATTCATTCTTAGTCGCTAAGGGTTTTATCGCTTCAGCTAGTTCCTTCTTGGTAGCCAGCGGCTTCATAGCTTCAGTCAACTCCTTCTTTGTTGCTAAAGGCTTGATCGATTCAGTGAGCTCATTCGTGGTAGCCAAAGGCTTAATCGATTCGATCAACTCATTCCTGGTCGCCTTGAGGGATATAGCGATCGATTCGAGAGTCACTGGGTCCGATTGCGCGAGACGATTCATGACCATAATTTTACTCCCATGAAAAATCCCTGTGAAGTTCACAGGGATTTTTCCGCATGTCATAACTACATCTTCGATGACGACCCAGTATATCTAGACGATCTCGCAGACTCCGGAGACGCAAGCCAGCTCTTTCTTGAGGTCGGTCTCGTTCTGCTTCTCGTAGGTGATGATCTTGGAGTAATCGACGTGCTCGAGCTTCTTGGCAAGCTCCTTGTAGGTCTTCTCGTCGATCGCTTCATACGGAGCGAGCTTGTAGACCGCATCCTCGCGCGGCAAGAATGAGAGGCCGCCGACTATCTCCCAGTTCGCGTAGACCCAGTTGGCGACAGCGATCCACTCGTCGTTCCCCACTGATATCGTCACTGAAGGATTGTGCTCGGTGTAGTTCGTCTTGACCATCTTCCAGTACTCGAGCTGCTCGATAGCTGAAAGGTCGTCGCGGAATATCGAGCCTGAAGGAGCCTTGACCGGGAATTCGAGGACGTAGGTCGTGGCATTCTCGGCCGTCTGGCCTACCTCAGGATGGAACGGCACGCCTTGGTCCTTGAGCATCTTGAAGAGCGAGTCGGTGGCCGAGATGCGGATGCGTCGGATATAGAATTTGGAATGGCGCGGATGCATGCCCGACGAGCAGTCGACGGTCTGCGAGAGAGTGCCCGACGGCTTGACGCAGGTTATAGCCGTAGATTCGTTCACCCCGAAGCGCTTGGCGTATTCGCGGTTGATCTTGATGGCTTCTTCCTTGAGGGCGCGCATGACTTCCGGCTTGCGGACCGCTGGGCAGTCCCACTGGCCGGTTATGGATACGCCGAGGAGCCTTTCCCTGTCGCAGTGCTCTTTCCACTCCTTGGAAAGATAAGAGAAATTGGTGAGCGACGACTGGTACGTGCCGAGGATGGTCGCCAAGCGGATCTTCTTCATGAGAGTGGCCTTGGTGTCTTCGGCGCGGGCGACGATCTCCGACAGATTGCAGAACTGCTTGGACTGGAGGATGATCTCGCCGCAGGGATTGGTGCCCATCGGCCCGACGATATGCTGTCCGGTGACATCGAAATAGCCCTTGTATTCTTTGAGGACCTTGATCCTGCGCTCTGGCAGAGTCTTGGCGAGCGAGCCGCGGTTGAAGATGCCGCGCTCGCCGGACCGGCTCTTGACCAGGGCCATCCATTCTTCGAGGAACTCCTCGTTGGTCGGCTTGTTTATATAGACAGCGGAGTTGTTGGCGAGCATGCGGTGCGGATGGGTCATATAGAAGGCGCCTTTCTTTGCATCGCGGATCTGCTCGTCATCGAGGTCCGAAAGCGAGATCATGGCGCTCCGGCGGACGCCGCCGGCTACGACGCAGTCGCCGATCATGCAGATGATGTCGTGGAGGTCGATCGGGCGCAGGCGCTTGCCTTGCCTGTCCAGCATGACCTGCCGCGTGAAATTATGCAGGCGCTGGAGCGGCGCCGGACCGGAAGCCTTGCCGCCCATGGTCTTGAGGCGCGAGCCTTCGGGGCGGATGAGCGAGTAGTCGAACTCGATGTCCTTCCCTGCCGCCCAGGCCTTCATGCCGACAACCAATGAATCGGCCCAGCCCTCCTTTGAATCCGGGATCTGGAATTTAGGCATCTTCTCTCCCGTCTGGATCTGGATCTGGGGGAACTTCTCGGCATTAGTAGACTCGACGGCCCAGCCGGCGCCGGTGCCGGACATAGAGACGTACATGATCTCCGCCAGGTCCTGGAACGATTCGGGGGCGATGAACGAGCAGTTGTATGCGCAGACGTTGTCTCGCTCGGCCGCCTTGCCAGAGAATTGGAGCAGGCGCATCGAGGGCATGGCCTGCTGGTTCAATATTCCTTCCCTGATCTCCTTGTACTCCTTGTCAGTGAGCTTGGAGCCGAGGTTCTTCTTCATGAAGGCCATATAGCGGTCAGCCGTTTCGATCCAGGTCTCTCGGCGGCCTTGCTCGTCGATCCACTTGGAGTATGTCCGGTAATAGACGAACTCGCCCAAAGCGTTCCGGAAGTATTTCTTGGAATCGGAGGCGAGCTTCCGGACCTGCGGCGGCACTTCGATGCCGAGCGCGCGCTTCTTTGCGTGCTCTTCGCGGTAGAGCACGTAATGCTTGGCGGTCTTCACATAGTCGGAGCGCATCAATTCCTGCTCCACAATGTCCTGGACGCCTTCGACCGTCGGCAAGAAGTTGGAGAACTTCTTCTTGATGCGGACGAGCTCTGCGAAAACCTGGCTGGCGATGCGGCCGGCTTCTTCCATCGACCCCTCATTGACCGTATTCATGCCCTTCCAGACGGCGTTCTGGATCTTGGCGAGATCGAAGGGCACGATCCGGCCGTCTCTTTTGATAATCGTAGGGATCGAAGGAGCCTTGACCGCTTCCTTCGTAGCGGTTTTCTTTTTCTTCGGCATATTTTAGGCGCTCGTGAGTCCAGGCGGATGTCCTCTCGCGCGCTCAAGCTAATTGCTGATAATCTTTGTTCTCATTCTACATCCGCCCCGCGCGAGAAAAAAGATGTGGATAATAAACTGTGTCACGAAAATCCGATTTGTCACTAGAATCCAAGCTGCGTACCCGTTGCGATGCCGAACTTGGCAGCCGAACCGGCCGGAAGCTCGAGGACATAAGAGACTGCCAATGGAGGATAGAATACCGTAGGATAGGAATCGGCTGGTATATCGTACGTGACGCCCGTGACCTTCTTGTTGGAAAGGATCCAGACCATGTCGAGCGGGAATCTCATGTCCTTCATCCAGAATCCGTAGTCGCCGGGGGCGTTGAAGGCGAAGAGCATGCCTTGGTCCGCAGCTATCTGGTCGCGATCGCCGAGGCCCTTCTCCTGATCGGCGGAAGTCGTCGCTATGGCAGCATGGATGGTCCCCAAAGGAGCGGATATGGGCGTAGAGAAGATGCCAGGCGCATGCGGCCCGATCAGGATGGAGACGACATACAGAGCGGCGATCACGGCCAAGCCGTAGATCAAGAAGCTGGTGCTCTTGTCGCGACGCTGGCTCATGCGTGATGGCGCTTTAGGAAGAGGATGAGCGCAAGGACGGCGCAGAAGGCGGCCCACAGGAGATTCCAGCTCGGCGCCGGCGGGAATACCCATCCGGAATCGGCATAGTAGAAGTAAAGCGCCAGGAAAAGGAAGATGACTGATAACAACATAGCGTGATACTATTTTACCATATAAGCTAAATGCAATACACCATGACAACCGTCAATTTCTGGCCGATCCTGATAGCCACGATAGCAGCTTTCCTCATCGGCGCAGTATGGTATTCGTGGCTTTTCGCCAAAGAATGGGCGGAGCTAACCGGCGCGACAGCGGGAAATGGCCAGGCTTCCGCTGGATCCGGCGCGAAGCCAGGCGTGTGGAAGAGCTACGTCTCGCAATTCGTGATCACCCTGATCCAATTCGCGGTCCTCGGGTTCCTGATCGCGGCCACTGGCACGGTCTCGGGCGGCGACGGAGCATTCTTCGGCTTCATAGTCTGGCTCGGATTCCTGGCCACGCACGCGGTCTCTGGCATGCTTTGGGACCGGAGGCCGCTCAAGCTCATCCTCATAGAATCTGTCGGCTCGCTCGTCAGCCTGATCGTCGGCGGAGCCATCATCGGCGCCTGGCAGTGACCTAGCGGAGATATAGAGACAAGATCTCGGGACAAAAAATGCGGGCATCTCGGAGAGGTGCTCGCTTTGCGTATGGCTGGCATTCGCCGGCGCTATCGTTGATCGAGCCTGTGGCGCATGGCATGCAGGAAACAATGGACGTGGCGCTCATTCCTGTCGGGAGAATGCTCGAATATCCTGCCCGCTCGCTGATAGGTCAGCTGACTGTCGCGCAGCTGCCTGAACCGTTCGGCTGCTTTCTGCAGCGCTGGAAGCACTTGCTTCGGCGACGAAGTCTGGGCATTCATGAGAAAAGCTTTCTGCGATGATTATATCTCTTTTTTACCCGCCGCCCGCTCCCCAGTTATGCACAGGGGGTAAAAGCATGCGCATGCGCTGCGGATTCGACTGAGATAAAATATGGATATGGAACAGAAACCCTACCCGAAGGTGGGCATAGGAGTCATGATCATGAAGGACGGCAAGGTCCTGCTCGGCAAGCGTCGAGGCTCTCATGGCAAAGGAGAATACGCGTTCCCAGGCGGGCACATGGAATATATGGAATCCTTCGAGGACTGCGCCAAACGAGAGACATCGGAGGAAACAGGGATGCAGATCTGCAATGTGCGCTTCCTGCGGCTGATGAACTTGAAGCAATATGCCCCTAAGCACTATGTCGACGTAGGATTGATAGCTGATTGGCAGAGCGGCGAGCCGAAGATCATGGAGCCTGATAAAGTCGAAAGCTGGGAATGGTACGACCTAGACGACTTGCCCGATCCCATCTTCAGTTCCATACCGAGCTATATTGAGGCGTTGAAAACGGGGAGAAATTATTGGGACTCGTAGTCAGTTCTTATTTTTTACAGATAACATACAATCCAGGATAATAGATTCCGTATCGGCCTTTCATTGGCTTTGACAGATCTACAGTCGAATATATCTCGAATCTTCCAGTCGCACGGGCATAATGCAATGAGCCGAGGCAATCATAGGCAATTGGATTCTGTATAGCCACTCCAGCGATCTTCTCTAGGAACATCAATGAGATCATGTTGCCTTCATCGACTATGTCTTTGCGTTGGTGCAAAGACAGGCCTCTGATCTTTAGCGCATCTTCGACTTCAGGAGGCAATCTGTCTGGTTTGATATATTCCAAATAAGCGATCACGCTCATCTCATCGACGCCTGGTTTTATCTGTATCTCAGGGACACTACCGATATCCTCAGCTTTATCTTTCACAATACGTTTAGTCCAGCCGAGCAACGGAAAACGATAATAAGTATAGAGCAGATCCTTTTTATTGTGCATGCTGATGATCACAGAGAAGAATTTTCCGCCAGATACATATTTTGCCGTTCCGTCGATCGGGTCGATCAAAAGAACGAGACCGTTGGTCCCTTTGAATTTGGAAACCGAGGGAGTCGCTTCTTCGGCGAATAATCCGCATTCCGCGAGCGGCGTCTCAGCTAGCCTTGAAAGGATGAATTCCTGCACCTGAAGATCGGCGCCGGTCACGATATCTACGCCTTCAACACCGGTCGATGATTTATTGTGGATAGGGACTTTGCCCCTCAGATCAAGAGCAAGCTGGCCCGCTTGCTCAAAGATCGGTTCACATGATGTCAGAATATCGAGATATTGGTCTTCGGTCATAATCAAGAAAAGTATATCAGGACTCGCCATTAACACCGCTCTCGGAACGCGATTTCACTTTTTTGCGGAGGGTGAGGGATTCGAACCCTCGGTGAGTTGCCCCACACACGCTTTCCAAGCGTGCGCACTAGACCGCTATGCGAACCCTCCGTGGCAGTCATCCTAACAAAAGCCGTGGCTGAAAGCTACCCGGCCGCCGGCTGCGGCTGCTCCGACGCCACATCGACGGCTTGGGAGCTGCGGCTGAACAGGTTTTCCAGGTAGCCAGCGAAGTCGATGGCCTGCTGGAGCTTTGTCCGATTCATCTCCGCACCGTTGGTATAGATATAGAGCCTGTTCCCGCAGAACTCGAACGAGATGTCCTTGGCCTTGTCGATCAGGTCAGCCATGATGTCCGGCGTCAGGATCTCGTAGGCATCGGCCTCGAATCCCTTCGGCACGCGCAAGGAGAAGTAGGCATTGAAATCGCCTTCGAGCGTCACCTTTTCTTCCCCGAGGGCGATCTCGATCAGTCCAAAGACGCTCTTCGTGCCCCGGAGGATTATATCCGGCATGTCATTATTAAAGACCGTCTCAAAGACCGTCGAGACGATGGTCCGCGAGCTCTTTCCATAGCCGATCGTGAATGAGAACTGGAAGATCCGCGTGGCCCGCCCATTCATGGATCCGGTCAACACGTGCCTGATCGACTGGCTGTGGCCGGCCTTGAACAGCTTGCCGGTGACCGTCCGCAAATCTCCTGTCGGCGAATAGCTCATGCCGAAGGCCTGCGCTTCCTGCTCGAAGAACTTTTGCTCGATCTGATCCCGTTCGCGGCCGTAGACGACGATGATCCCGAAGATCGGGAGGATCAAGAGGTATGGCGACCAGTCGTAGAAGATAACCGCTTCCACGAGCGCGAGCTCTACGACAGCGGCGAGATATAGGTACTTGAGGTCGTGCTGATGGAAATATCGTCCAGCGCTCGCGTTCACGTCTTCGATCGGCTGCTCGTTGGGTTGGGTCTGGGTCGGTTCCACGGAGGTAATTGTAGCTCACTTAGCGCGATAACGCTTACATCTCCCGCAAAGCTTTGATGCGATCATCGAGAGGCGGGTGGGTCATGAAGAGCTTGGCCAGGCCCTTGAAGCCCTCGCGGCCGAAAGGATTGGCGATGAAGAGGTGCGCCGTAGCATTGTTGGCGCGGCGCATGGGCTGCTCGTAAGCCTTGAGCTTTTCCAACGCCGAAGCCAAGCCTTCCGGATATCTCGTGAGCAAGGCTCCGTCGGCGTCAGCCAGGAATTCGCGCTTCCTGGAGATGGCTAGCTGGATGAGCTGGGCGACTATGGGAGAAAGGATGACGAAGATGATGCCGACTACGAATAGGATCGCGCCGAGCTGGCCGCCGCCTTCCCCTTCTCCGCTGCGGCCTCCCCTGCGCCCGCCGCCGAACCACAAGCCGCGAGTGAAGATGTTGGCCAGAATGGCGATGAAGCCGACTAGGACGACGACTACAGTCATGAGCAGCGTGTCCCGGTTGCCGATGTGCGACATCTCATGAGCCAGGACGCCGGAAAGCTCATTCTTGTCCATGATCGCGAGAAGGCCGGAAGTGACCGCGATGGCCGCATGCTCCTTGTCTCGCCCGGTGGCGAAAGCGTTCGGTGCCGGATCGTCGATGATATAAAGCCTCGGCGCCGGCAATCCTGCCGTTATGGAAAGGTTCTCTACGGTCCTGAAGAGCTCCTGGTACTGATGCGGATCGGCCGGCTTGGCGCCAGCGAGCGACAGCGCGATCCTGTCGGAATTCCAGTAGCTGAGGACATTCATGCCGACGGCGAAAACGACGGCGACGATCAGGATGCCGGGGCTGTCGTAGTAATAGCTTATGAACCAGCCGATAGCGATGACTATGGCCAAGAATGCAGCCATCAGGAACCACGTCCTGTGGACATTCTTGTCTTGTTGGGTGTAGAGGGTAGCCATGATCTATCTACGATTCGGGATATCAGGAAGTCTTCCGAGGAAAACTTGCGGAGGCCGATGAGGCCGAGCAGTAGACCCGAGGCCAGCAGGCCGAGAGGTCGGTTCCCGAGGAGGAGCTTCCTGATATCCCGACTCCGTCGTATATCAAAACTTGACTTGTACGGGCTCGCGGGCGGCCGCGTCCGCATCATCGAGCTGGAAGAACTCCATCTGCGAGATGTGGAACATGCCGGCGATGACGCTGCCCGGGAAGATCTGGACGGCGGTATTGAGGTCGCGGACATTGCCGTTATAGAAGCGGCGGGCCGCCTGGATCTTGTCCTCCGTGTCGGTCAGATCGGATTGGAGCTGGAGGAAGTTCTGGTTAGCCTTCAGGTCAGGATAGGCCTCGGCGATGGCGAAAACGGACTTCAGGGCGCCGGCAAGGGTGGCTTCGGCTTGGCCCTTCTCGGCGAGCGAGCTCGCGCCCATGGCGGCCGCGCGCGCCTTGGAAACGTTGTCGAAAGCAGTCTGCTCGTGTGCGGCATAGCCTTTGACGGTGTTCACCAAGTTCGGGATGAGATCATAACGGCGCTTGAGCTGGACGTCGATGTCGGCCCAAGCTTCCTTGGCCCTCTGGACCAGCATCACCATCCGGTTATAGGACAGGATGACCCAGAGGACGAGGATCACTATTATCGCTAGGATGATGTAGATCATTGGTAAGTATGAAGTATTACTTTGTTCTTACTTCGTCGGTGCGGCCTTGGTCTCGTCTATGCCAGCCGGGCCTTGGATGAAGGTGAAGGACTTGACCATAGTCGTGAAGTCGCTATCAGACGTGTCGATGATGGCCTTGTTGTTGTTCTGGGCCTGCGTGACGTTGGAACCGGTGAGGCCCTTGCTCTCGGGCGAAAGGGCGATGGTCGAGAGCGTGAAGACATAGCAGACGTCTCCATGCTGGAGAGTGTACATGCGGTTGAAATACTGCCTGCCTTGGACGCTGTTCGACATGGAGATCATGCTGAAGGTGTTCGATCCGGAAGTCATCGTGCCGCGGTCGTTGATGGTGGTCACTGGCGGGAATGCGCACTTGCCTCCGGCCACTGTGACGTCAGCCTGAAGCTTGGCCACCGTAGAGACCTGCGTCTGATCGATAGGCATGATGAAGGTCACGCCAGTCGGGCTCTGATCGGCCTCCCAGGCTGTCGGATAATCGACCGAGAAGCCGAGCTCGGCGTTCTCATACTTGGAGAGCTTGCTCGAGACCTGGCCGGTGTCGGAGACGACGACCACGGGCGTGGGCGATCCGCCGCTGTCGGTCGAGATGAGGCCGACTTCAGGGCCGGCAGGCGCCGGCGAAGGACGGCTGAATACGATGATGAGGACGATGACGACAGCGATGATCGCTAGGGTTATGATGGATTTCTTTTTCATGGAGTTGATCTGATTATAATGCTCGAATCATACCATATCATGGGCTCAATAGTCCATGTCAGCCGGCGCGCGGCCGCCGGCCGGCTTCTTATCCTCCGGCTCATCGGCTACGGCCGCTTCGGTCGTGAGGAGTATGGCGGCGGCAGAGCATGAATTCTCGACGCCTAGGCGCGTGACCTTGACCGGGTCAACGATGCCGGCGGCGATCATGTCTGCGACCATCTCGTCCTTGGATGCGTCGTAGCCGACGGCTCCCTTGCCATTCTTGACCTTGTCCACTATGACCGAACCGTCATCCTTGCCGGCATTCACGGCGATCTGCTTCAACGGCGCCTCCAGGGCCTTTAGGACGATCTCATAGCCGAGCTCGTGCTCCTTGGTGAGCAGCTTCCTGGCGGCCATCTTCTTCGCGACTTCGCTAGCCGCGCGCACGAGGGCGACGCCTCCGCCGGCGACGATGCCTTCATCGATGGCGGCTTTTGTGGCGTTCACTGCATCCTCGATCTTGAGCTTCAGATATTTCATCTCGGTCTCTGTCGCGGCGCCGACGCGGATGACAGCCACCCCTCCGGAGAGCTTGGCGATCCGCTCATCCATCTTCTCCTTGTCGTATTTCGAATCCATGGCTTCCCGCTGCTTCTTGAGCTGGGCGATGCGCTCCTCGATGTCGGCCTTCTTGCCCTTGCCGCCGACGATGACAGTCTTGTCCTTGGTGGCGATGACCTTCCTGGCCTTGCCGAGGCTGTCGAGCGTGGCGCTCTCGAACTTGACGCCTTTCTCTTCGGTGATCACTGTAGCGCCGATGGTGACGGCGATGTCTTCGAGCATCTCCTTCTTGCGGTCGCCGTAGCCGGGAGCCTTGACGCCGAGGACGTTGAAGGTGCCTTTGAGCTTGTTGACCACGAATGTGGTCAGGGCCTCGCCGTCCACATCGTCGGCGATTATGACTAGGTCGCGCTTGCCTGAATTGGCCACGAGCTCGAGGATGGGCAGGACCTCCTTGACGGTGGAGATCTTCTTGTCAGTGACCAGAATAGGCGCGTCGCTGAAGACAGCCTCCATGCGCGAGGGATCGGTGATCATGTAAGCCGAGACATAGCCCTTATCGAATTCGATGCCCTCGACGATCTCGGATTCGAGCTCGGTGGACTGGGATTCTTCGACGGTGACGACGCCGTCCTTGCCGACTTTCTTTATGGTCTCGGCGATCTTCTTGCCGAGCTCGGCCGATTCGGCCGAGATAGTGGCGACCTGCTCGATCTCTTCGTCGGACTTGATCGGCTTGGCGATGCCCTTCAGAGCGGCGACGACGTCCTTTGAGGCGGCTTCGATGCCGGAGCGGATGCCCATGGCATTCATGCCCATGGTGGTCTGGCGCAAGCCTTCCGAGACGATGGCTTGAGTGAGGATGGTCGCGGTCGTCGTCCCATCGCCGGCGACGTCGTTGGTCTTCGAGGCCACTTCTTTGATGATCTCAGCGCCCATGTTCTCGAATTTGTCCTTGAGCGAGATCTCTTTGGCGATCGAGACGCCATCATTGGTGATGGTCGGAGCGCCGTACCCCTTGTCGAGGACGACATTGCGGCCGCGCGGACCGATGGTGATCTTCACAGCGTCGGCGACGGCGTCGACGCCGGCTTTGAGGGCTTTCCGAGCGGATTCGTTGTAGAGGATTTTCTTGGCCATGACTTTATAGACTTTAATGACTTTATAGACTTTCGACTTTAATGACTTTATAGACTTTCGACTATTTGATGATTGCCAGGATCTCCGGCTCACGGACTATATAATATTCTTCATCGTCTATCTTTATCTTGTCGCCCCACTGGAAGATGACTTTGTCGCCGGCCTTTACGGAGATGGGTGCGAGAACGGGCTTTCCATTCTTGTCAGACTCTGTCTTGCCGGGACCGATGGCTACGACGACGCCGCGCTTGCCGCCTTTGTCGTCATTCACGGTCACTGGGATGATTATGCCGGCTGAAGTCTTCTTTTCCTTGCTTTCGGCGTCTTCCTTTATAAGGACGCGGTCTCCGAGCGGTTTGATCTTCTTTGATATGTCTTTCATGGGGTTTTAAATTAGATGATTATTATAGCCGCGAATCTCCCTCTAGCAACTTGACAAGTGCGCGGCATATGTGGCGGAGATGCGCGGCATCTGGGCGAAGAGACGCGGCATATGTGGTGCAAGCATCCCTTTTGCCTGCCTATGCAAATCCGTCGAGATTTTCGACGTTTTTGCATATGCGGAGAAAAGGGAGAGAGGATGCCTACCATTACCGTGCCCGCCTTATTCGCCCAACCCGCTCCGCCCCTGGCCCGCCTTATTCGCCCAACCCGCTCCGCCTCTGGGCCGCCTTATTGGCCAGCCTTCGCGTAGTTGCGCATTCCTGCCCCATATGCTATCCTCTGACCAATGAAGTCCGTCCTCCCGTATATACAGATTTTCTTGTCTGTGATCCTGGTCGTCGAGATCCTCCTGCAGCGCACAGGCGCTCAGGTCGGCGGCGCGTTCGGCGGAAGCGACAACTTCAGCTCGGCCTTCCACACAAGGCGCGGCCTCGAGAAGACGCTCTTCAACGCCACCATCATCACCGCTGTCCTCTTCGCCGCATCGGCATTATTGAATCTTATCTAGCTGCTTCAGGCCGCGGATGCTCGCATGCATGGCATCCGGCATCGGCAGCTAGCGAATCTCTTAGCATATAGCGAATAAGCATCTAGCGAACCCTAGTGACACAAGCCGAATACCAAAACGAGCTCCGCCTCAAAAGCGGTCCGACGATAATGAATTACATAAGGCGCTTCTCCGCGACGGAGAAAGCGGTCTTCGGGGCGCTCGTGGCCATCGCCTGCATCGCCGCCTTTTCCATGGCCTGGCAGGTGCGCGCCATGCTCACGGTAGAGGTTCCAGCCCGGGGCGGCTCGCTCCGAGAGGGCGCGATCGGCCTTCCGCGCGACATCAACCCCGTCCTGGCCGTGACCGACGTCGATTCGAGCATCTCAGCCCTCGTCTATTCAGGCCTGATGCGCGAAGAGAACGGCAACCTCGTGCCCGATCTCGCCTCCTCGTATTCAGTCTCGCCTGACGGGCTCACATACGCTTTCACCCTGAAGGACGGCTTGCATTTCCAAGACGGATCGCCTCTCACGGCCGACGACGTCGTCTTCACCGTCCAAAAGATCCAGGATGCCGCCCTCAAGAGCCCGTTGCGCGCCGACTGGCAGAACATCTCAGCGGCCGCTTCGTCGACCGACGTCGTAGTCTTCACCTTGAAGCAGCCTTACGCCCCATTCCTGTCGAACACGACGGTCGGCATACTGCCGAAGCACCTCTGGGGCGGCCTTTCCGACGACCAATTCAGCCTGTCTCAGCTCAATATAGAGCCGGTCGGTTCAGGGCCATACCAGGAATCATCCATCTCGCGAGACAGCGGAGGCATACCGACATCATATTCCCTCGTGCCTTGGAAGGGCTACTATGGCCAAGCGCCGCACATAGGCTCCATCGTCTTCAGCTTCTTCCCCGATCAGGACAAAGCCCTGTCGGCTCTGGACAGCGGCTCCATAGACAGCTTGCCGTCAGTCCCGCCTGATGCCGCCTCGCGCCTGGCTTCGGATTCGGCCCAGCCGTACACTATCGCCACCGCTCCCCTGCCTCGCATCTTCGGAGTCTTCTTCAACCAGAACCAAGCGCCAGTCTTGGCTGACAAGAATGTCCGCGCCGCTTTGGATATGACCGCCCCGAGGCAGGCCATCGTCGATCAGGCTCTTTACGGATACGGCGTGCCGATCGACGGCCCGCTCCCCGTCCTCGATCCTTCCAGTGCCTCGAGCGCCTCCAGCACGGCCGCCCAGCAGCCATCAGATGCGTCGACTTCCATAGCCGCCGCGCAGGCCCTCCTCGAGAAGAACGGATGGAAGAAGGACCCCGTGACAGGCATATACCAAAACCAGCCGAAGGGCGCCAAGTCCGCTACCGCCCTCTCATTCGACATATATACGGCGGACGCTCCGGATCTCAAGGAAGCCGCCGACCTCCTCAAGAGCGCCTGGACCGCCCTGGGCGCGCAGGTGAGCGTCAAGGTCTTCGAGCCATCCGATCTTTATCAGAATGTCATCCGCCCCAGGAAATACGATGCCCTCCTCTTCGGAGAATTCATCGGCCAGGACAGGGACCTGTATGCCTTCTGGCACTCGTCGGAGCGCAACTCCCCGGGCCTGAACATCGCCATGTACGCCAATAGCAAGGCCGACAAGATCCTAGAGAGCATCCGGACCGCTTCCGACGACGCGACCCGAGCAAGCCTTTATTCGCAGTTCGCCAATGTGATCGCAGCAGACGACCCGGCCGTCTTCCTTTATTCGCCGGATTTCATATACGCCATACCCAGATCTCTGCATAACGTCGACTTGAGCGGGATCAACGTACCATCTGACCGGTTCGCGAACGTCACGGATTGGTACATGGATACAGAGAGGGTTTGGAAGATATTCGCACGCAGATAGATATAGACAAAGGACCGCATATCAGCAACACAAAAAAACACAAACATGGAGAACAACAAACAACCGAGACAATTCAGCAGAGGCAGGCCGCCGTTCCGCCGCAGGCCTTTCGACCAGAACACGCGCGTGCTCAGGAACGACAGCGCCGCTCCTGCTCCCGCTCACGCCCCCGCTTCTGCCGCCTCTACTCCCGCCCCCGCTTCTGCCGCCCCCAAAGCCCATAGGATAGTCCTCGGAAGGGGCGCCCTCAAGCATCCGGAGGCCCTGAGGGGCCAAGCTTCGCTCGCGAGGCCAGCCATGGGCTCGAGGCCTGGCTTCTCAAGGCCGGGCGCGGCCAGGACGAGCTTGAGCCACGTCGCCGGCGCCAGGATGAGCGTCATAAGGAAGGAGAACCGCCCGGCCAAGCGCGGCCGTCCGGCCCCATCCCTCACCCGCGCGCCTGATGACCAAGTCATCCCGCCATTGGCGGCCGATTCGATCCGCGTCGTGCCATTGGGCGGCGTCGAAGAAGTCGGGAGGAACTGCACAGCCATCCAATTCGGAGACGACATCATCGTCATCGACATGGGCTTCCAATTCCGGGACGAGAACACTCCCGGCATCGACTACATCCTGCCTAACACCAAATATCTAGAAGAGCGCCGCAACCAGATCCGCGCAGTCATCATCACGCACGGCCACCTCGACCACACCGGAGGCATACCTTACATCATGCCGCGCATCGGCAATCCGCCGATATACACGCGCCTCCTCACGTCCGTCCTCATCCAGAAGCGCCAGGAGGAATTCCCGGCCATGCCGAAGCTCGACATCCGGCTCGTCGAAAAGAACCAGGAGATCCAGATCGGCAAGCTCAAGGTCAAATTCTTCTCCGTCACCCACACCATCCCGGACGCCATGGGCGTGATCATCGAGACGCCTTACGGCTCGATCGTCCACACTGGCGACCTCAAGATGGACCATATAGACGGCGTAGCCACGCCGGAAGAAGACGCTGAATACAGCCGCGCCTTCCCGGCTCTTCAGGGCCCGAACAATGCCGCCGGCCATCCGCTGCCAAGCCCGACGAATGTCCTCATGCTCATGGCTGATTCCACTAATGTCGAGATACCCGGCTTCTCCATCCCCGAGAAGCAGGTCCACAAGAACCTGGAGGAATACATCAAGAACGCGACCGGCCGCCTGATCATCGCCACTTTCTCATCGCTCCTCGAGCGCCTCTTGAAGATGATCGAGTTCGCCGAGAAGTACGGCAAGAAAGTCGCCGTCGAAGGCCGGAGCTTGAAATCGAATATCGAGATCTGCAAGCATCTCGGCCTCTTGAAAGCCAAGAAGGAGACGATCATCACCTCCGATGAGATCGACAACTATCCGCCGGACCGGATAGTCATCCTGGCTACCGGCGCCCAAGGAGACGAATTCGCGGCGCTCATGCGCATCTCCAACAAGACCCACACCAAGATCCGCATCACTCCTCGCGACACGGTCATCCTTTCTTCGTCGGTCATCCCAGGCAACGAGCGCGCCGTCCAGAAGCTCAAGGACAACCTCTCGCGCCAAGGCGCCCGCATCATCCACTACCGCACGGCCGAGGTCCACTCGACCGGCCACGCCTACCGGGACGAGACGCTGTGGATCCACAGGAAGATCCATCCGAAGTTCTTCATGCCGCTCCACGGATACCATTACATGCTCCGCGTCCATGCCGACGTAGCCAAGGAAGCCAACGGCCTGCGAGAGGAGGATGTGGCCCTGCCTGATAACAGCTCGATAATAGAGGTCCAAGGCGGCGGCACCAAGCTCACGAAGCTCAAGGAAAAAGCGCCTTCGTCGCTCATGCTCGTCGACGGCTTCTCGGTCGGCGATGTCCAGGACGTCGTCATCCGCGACCGCCAGATGCTCGCCCAGGACGGCATATTCATCATCTTCGGCATCATCAACGCCTCGAATGGCAAGCTCAAGAAGTCTCCTGACATCATCTCCCGCGGCTTCGTCTATCTCCGCGAGTCCCAAGAGCTCCTGCACGAGGTCCGCATCTTGATCAAGGACACCGTCGAGCGCTCGACTCGCGGCCAGAATCCGATCAACATCGATTTCGTCAAGGACAACATCACCGACGAGGTCAGCAAGTATCTACTGAACAAGACCGCGAAGAGGCCGATGGTGATACCGGTGATACTTACGATATAGGAGAAGGGAGTAAGGAGTAGGGAGTAGGGAGTAAGGAGTAAGGAGGAGTATAATGGAGGAATGGATAAACAGGTCCGCAGCTTTTTTGATCTGAATGCCTGGCAAGAAGGCAGGAAGCTGGTAAAAGCTGTCTACGAAAAGACGGCCGGCTTCCCTGCCGAAGAGAGATTCGGATTGACATCGCAAATGAGAAGATCATCCGTGTCTATAATCGCCAATATAGCTGAAGGTTTTGGGCGGATATCTATTAAGGAAAAGATGAATTTTTACAATCAAGCTCACGGGTCTCTGACTGAGCTCCAAAGCCATATCTATGTAGCAGCTGATCTTAGATATCTATCAGAAAAAGATCGAGACTTCCTGAGCACATGCTTACGTGATTCAGAGGCCCTCCTTCTGGGTCTTTTGCGTTCGACTAAACGCCGTCTGCCCTGACCCCCTCCCTACTCCCTACTCCCTACTCCTTCCTCCTTCCTCCTACAGATTCTGCAGCGGATCTATCTGGTTGCGCTGGATCCTGTCGGCGAGGCCCATCACGCTGTTGCCGTAGCCGCGCGTGATCGAAGTGCAGTGCGTACCGCCGCCGAAGTAGCGGCAGGCCGCATTTAGCTCAGAAGAATAGCTGCCGCTCGAAGCGCCGAGATTCTCCATGAAAAGGGCTTCGGCCATGATGGCGTGCTGGGGATTCCAGGGATTAGGCGGGCCGGAGATGCCGAGAAGAGACGCGACCTGGTTCTGGATCAGGCTCCAGGTCGAAGCTATGAACTGGGCGGGGCCCATCGCGCCTCCCCAGCCTATGGCCTGAGGACATGAGACTACGGTCTGCATAGGATCGCGCCCGAGGCTCTTGGTGAGGGTCAAGAAAGCGGGCACATCCCGGTTCGGATTCATGACCTTGGTCACGGGGTTGCCGGTCCTGACGTTTATGCCATCGCCCGTCGAAGTATTGGCGAGATAGCAGTTCCCGACATTCTTGCCGAGGTTGGATTCCTGCGTGAGGATGGCCAGAAGGAACGCAGGATCGACGCCGGTGACCTTGGAAGCGGCTTGAGCATACTGGAGGGCGTCGCCGAACGGTATAGGACTGGAGCCGCCAGCCAGAGCGAATAGAGCGGCCCGGATCTTGGCTGCTTGAGCGGCTTTCTGGGCCACGAGGCTGGAGTATGCCTTCTCATTGCCCTTGCTGATGGCGAGGAGCTGCCGCTCTTCATTCTGGTCGGCCTGAATGTTCGCTTGCTCGACCTGGATGGTGTGCCGCGCATCCATCTCGGCATTCTGCCTGGCCGTGAGGGCATCCTTCTCGGCCGCGGTCGTCGAAGCGTCGGCATTGAGCTGGTCCATAGTGGCGCCGAGGCTGTCCTGCACGGCCTGGAATTGGTCTATATCCTGGAAGAAGCCGGTTATAGACTGCTCGGAAAGGATGACTTCAGGCAATGAATACTGGTCCAGCTCGTTGGTCTTGCGCAATATGTCGGCCAATGTCTGCTTGCCCTTGCCTATCTGATCCTCGAGATCGTTTATGTGGGATTGCTTGCCGACAATGTCGTTGCCTAATGACTGGATGAGTAGATTCTTGGCCTTGATGTTGAGCTGGGCGGTCTTGATCTTGGCCGCGAGGACGGCGATGTCGTTGGTGAGCGAGGCGCTCTTAGCCTGAGCGGCATTGAGCTCGCCCTGGGCGGCTTTCTGGTCGGCTTCCACTTGGGCGAGCTCGGCCTGAAGCTGGGCTCTCTGGTCGGCGGTCAGAGCTTGGGCCATGGCGATGCGCGGGTGCCAAAAGGCTGAAGAAGCCAGAAAAACAACGGCAAATAGAAAGGCGGGGGCAAAACGTCCGAAGATAGGCCCGAATCGGGTCGTTTTGAGATACATGTGAGGTATTATAGCGTCGAGCAAGGACTTGTGGAAGCGGAGCTTACACATAGTCCGAGCGAAGACGATATATGCTCTGCGTTTTGAAAGCATATAGCGTCGAGCAAGGACTTGTGGAAGCGGAGCTTACACATAGTCCGAGCGAAGACGATATATGCTCTGCAACACCTGCCTAGTCAGTATCTTCAAGACGAGCAACTATGCACGTTTTATCGTTCGGCAAGGGTGTGCTCCTTTAGACCATATGCATACATCTGACTCACTTCTTTCTCGGTCAATGACGACGAGTACACCATGACATCATCGATACGTCCTACGGCAGGCATCACATTAGAGCCATTGTAAAAATTCCCGATAGATGCGACATTCCATTGATTATTGGGCATCGTCACGGCAGTCGAGCTATCAAGTTTACCATTGATATAGATGCTTAGATTCGTGCCATCGTACGAACACGTGATCAGATTCCATTGATTGACTTGCAAGGCCTGTTTGGAGTATATCAGGCCGGTTCCCCAACCATGTTGCACGCTTCCCTCGCAATCGACTACTCCATTGACCCCGACGAATATCATAATGTTCGAACCCCATCCAAGATTATATGCTTGCAGGGCAAACACGGTCTCAGCCCCCGAGAATGCAGCCGTCGGCTTGAACCAGGCAGAATACGAATATGTTGCTGGGAGAGTATTATATGAAGCTAATGGTCCAATTTCCAGGGTCGATTGAGCAGTCGAAAAATCAGCGGAGTAACCGCTGCCGCTCGGCGTATCGGATGATCTCATGATGGATTGAGCAAAATTTAGGTTGTTACCCGAAGAATCTAACGGAGCTACTGTGCCTCCTTCATCGAAATTGTACATGGCTATCGCATACGCTCCGAGAGCATGATAATTCGTCGCCGCAAACTCCAGAGAAGCCCCTTGCACAGCTTTCTGACGAGCACCATTCAGCGCCACTAGTACCACGGACGCGAGCATGCCGATGATGGAGATGACCACCAGGAGCTCGATCAGGGTGAAGCCTCGCGAAGAGGCGTTTTGTGTGTTCAAGTGGATCTTCATCTTACATTTTCAGCTAATGGATGCGACGGCCGGCCCATGGCGTAGATGTCGTGGATCTGAGCGTCGGAGAGAGCTTGGCTATAGAAAGCGAAGTCGTCCATGTAGCCGGCGAAAAAATTGAAATATCCATTGTTTCCTGCAAATTCTCCTGACCCGAGAGTCATGTATGAGATCGGATATGAAGATGGCGTTCCGCCTGTTGCCGGTGCAGATGCGACCTTTTTTCCATTGACATACAGACTGTTACTTCCTGTCAACGAATTATAAGAGAATGCAACTTCAACCCATTGGTTGGTTGGTAGAGCGATGTTAGCTGACGGGCTATAATTTCCATTTGTACCCCAATTCGAATTAAAGACGCTTCCGTAATAGATAGTAGTTGAGTTAATCGTCAATACAGCTGGCGACGTGGTATAAGGAGTATCTGCCCTTAGAACGTAACCTCCTCCCCAGGAAGAGGATTTCAGCCACATGCTTATCGTATAGCTATTGAATGTGGTGGTATTGCCAAGAGATACGGTGATATTGTTTCCACCAGTAAAGCTGAAAGCTTTGCCGCTTCCGCTGGGTGTATCAGATACATAGGCCGGAGTGCCATAGAAGGTGCCGCTCGGATATCCTCCTCCGCCCTGATTAGAAGCAGAAGAAGTGTTGCCATCGTTGAAGTCGTAGAAAGCATAGGCATCCGCTCCATATGAGTGGAATAGCGACGACGAGAACTCGAGCGAGGCCGCTGTCTGGCCCTTCTGCCTCGCGCTTCCGAGAGCGACGAGGACGACGGACGCGAGCATGCCGATGATGGAGATGACCACCAGGAGCTCGATGAGGGTGAAGCCTCGCGAAGATAGGCCTTGCGGGTTGTGGGGGTTCGGGCGCTTCATAGATCTACATGAAGTACCTGAACATTATGAAGGTCACTATGGCATTGGCGCAGAGAGCCGAGATGAGGACTATGTAAATAGAGAGCGGCAGCGGCTGGGCGCGGGTGTGCTTTTTCATAGAAAGAACTTGATTATGATAAAGGTTATTATTATGTTCAAAGCGATGACGGCCACCAATATGTATTGCGCCGAATTCGCGGACTTGGCCAGGCCGTGGCGGATGAGCCATTGCGCCATCTTCGAGCCTCCCGAACCAGAATAAGGCTGGCTCGCTTGGCCGCGATACATTCCGGGCGACGAAAAGCCTGAACCAGCAGCCGGGCGGCGGTTGCCGTAGCTGAAATTGTCCTCATCGAATTCTACGCCGGAGGCCATATATGGCCTGAATTATATCCCAAATAGGCAAAAGCGGCCAACCAGGCCGCTGTTGATAAGGAAATAGGCTAGATGATGCGTCTCGGAGGGCTGGCCTAGGCTGCGGCGGCTCCCGAAGCGCCTGCGGCCGGTGCGGCGCCTGCTTCGCCTTCCTTGGCTTCCTTGCCCTTGGCTTCGACCTCGATGGCAGACATGTCGATGGCGGCAGGAGCCTCCTCGACAGGCTCTTCTTTCGGCTCGGCTACGGAAGCCAAGACCTCTTCAGGATTGATCTTCAACGAGACTCCAGGCGGCAGGACCAGGTCCTTGGCGGCGATGGCATCCTTGAAATCGGCCAGCGTCGAGATGTCGATCTTTATGTCGTGCGGAAGGTCGCGAGGAGCGGCTTCGACCTCGATGTCGCGGCGGACTTTGACCAGAATGGCGCCTTTGTCCTTGACGGCCGGAGAGACGCCGATGAATTCGAGCGGAACGGCCACGGTGACTTTCTTGCCCTTTTCGATGACATAGAAATCGGCATGCCTCGGCTCGCCGGAGAGCGGATGGACGTCCACTTCATGGATGAGGGCCTCATGCTCATCGGAGCCGTCCTTGAGGATGATGACCGAGGATTCGCCGGCCTGCTTCCAGACCTTCTTGAATTCAGGGGCGGAAATGACGACAGATTTGGAGGCTTCTTTGGGACCGTAAAAAACGGCCGGGATCTTGCCGGTTTTTCTGACTGCTTCAGGCTTGGCCTTGGCGTCTCGTTTTTCTACCGTAAGCGATAGCATGGGCAACAGTATACACGAAATCTGGATATCGGCAAGGGCCTCAGCTCTTCATGCCTACTATCCGGAGCTTGTCCTCGACGACCTTCTGCATGGCCAATTTGGCCGGTTTTAGGTACTTGTAGGGCGCAACCTCGTCCGGATTGTCTGAAAGCGACTTGACCAGGCCGGAACGGTAAGCGATCCGGAGCTCGGTATTCACATGGACGATGGCAACGCCGTTCTTTATGCAGGCCTGGATGTCTGCGGCAGTGTTCCCGGAGGCGCCATGAAGGACCAGGGGCACGCCGGCGGCAGCGCGCACCTCCCCGGCGCGCTTGGGATTGAGGGCCGGATCGCCTCCGATGATGACGCCGTGGATATTGCCGACGGCCGGCGCAAGAAGGTCGACGCCGGTCTCGCGGACGAACCTGGCCGCATCCTCGGGCTTCGTCATGGCAGCGTCGCCGACGACCGCTCCGGCAGGAATGGCGTCGAGGACCTTCGAGGATTGGCCGATGTAGCCGAGCTCGCCCTCGACTAGGACTTCATGGCCGGTGCGCTTGGCGTATTCTCGGGCATAATCGACGCACTGCTTGGCGATCTTGATGTTCTCGTCGAGCGAAAGCTTCGCGCCGTCGAAAATGACCGAGTCGAAACCGGCGTCTATCGCTTCTTTGACGCGATCGAATGAGTAGGTATGGTCGGCATTGAGGAATATGGCCTGATTGCGCTCCTCGCGGATGCTCTTTATGATGGCGGCGGCTTCGCGGACGCCCACATAATCGCGCTCGCCTTCAGAAACGCCGATGAGGACAGCCGGGACCTCGAGCTCTTTTGCGGCGTCGGCGACGGCCCAGATGCCGTCGATGTTCGAGACATTGAAATGGCCCAGGGCGGTCTTGCCGGTGGCGGCGTGCGAGATGTAGTCGGATAAGGCTAGCATGTAATATTCGATTCGCTCATGTATAATTATATCCAATCACATGCTTGCGAAGCAAATAGATTTCCTAGCCATCGGCGATACGGTGATAGACGCCTTCATCAGGCTCAAGGACGCGCACGTCAATTGCAAGGTCAACACGAGCGACTGCGAGCTCTGCATGCGCTTCGGCGACAAGATCCCGTTCGAGTACGTAAAAGTCGTCCCGGCCGTGGGCAACGCCGCCAATGCCGCCGTGGCCGCCGCCAGGCTCGGGCTGCGCTCGGCCTTCGTGACAAATCTCGGCGAGGACCACAATGGCCACGACTGCCTTGCTTCGCTCCAGCGCGACAAGGTCGTCACATCGTACGTGAAGCTGCAGAAGAGCAAGCCTACGAACTATCATTTCGTGCTCTGGTACGACGTCGACCGGACCATTCTGGTCAAGCACACCGAATTCGAATACAGCCTGCCCAAGTTCCCGGCGCCCAAGTGGATATATCTATCGTCTTTGGCGGCCAATACCTACTCCTATCACCTCGAGGTCGCGGAGTATCTGGAGGCCCATCCGGGCGTGAAGCTGGCCTTCCAGCCGGGCACGTTCCAGATGCAGCTCGGCTTCGGCAAGCTCAAGCGGATCTACGACCGGACGGACCTGTTCATCGTCAATGTCGAGGAGGCGCAGCGGATCCTGTCGGTGGATGAGACGGCGCCGGACGCGCGCGACGTGAAGAAGCTCATGAAGGGGCTGGCGGCGCACGGCCCGAAGCTGGTGGCCATGACCGACAATACGAACGGCGCCTATCTATACGACGGCGATCATTTCTATCACATACCGATGTATCCGGATCCAAGGCCGGCTTTCGAGAGGACGGGCTGCGGAGACGCGTGGGCTTCTACGTTCGTTTCGGCTATGGCTATGGGAAAGACGCCTCTGGAGGCGCTATTATGGGCTCCGATCAATCCTATGTCTGTCGCGCAATTCATCGGCGCGCAGGAAGGGCTGCTTACCCTCGAGCAGCTGGAGTGGTGGCTTGGCCGCGCACCGGCGGATTATAAGCCGAGGGAGATCTAACACGCGGGGGGTACACGGCGGTCACGGACGGGCGACATCTGGTGAGGCGGCAGGAGTCGGCATCTGGCCACGGGGTTCCACGAGAGGCCGCGGCGTCTGGTCACGAGGAGTCGGTCATCTGTTGAGGCGGTGGGGGGTCGGCATCCGACCACGCGGGGGTCGGGGCATCTTGTTTTGCATCCCTATGCAAAAACGTCGAAAATCTCGACGTTTTTGTACAAATTCGTCGAAAATCTCGACGAATTTGCATAGTGATACAAAAGTGACTTCCCCTCCCCGTCCCTACCCGCCCCTACCCGCCCCCGCTTCACTGGACTCGCCTAATAGGCGGCTCAGGAGTAAAATATATACCCCTTCTTTTATATACCCCGCTTCATTTCGCCTATGTATTTTTCCCCTATCACGCGCGAGCTCGCCTTGAACGAGAACGAAAAAGCCGTCCTTTCGGCTTTGCTCGAATTCAAATTCGCCCAAAAGACGGCTGTGATCGCCAGAAAAGCCGAACTCCCGCGGACGACTACCCTCTACATCCTTCGCCGATTTGAAATGAGAAAATTAGCCAGGCGGATATTCATGAACGCCAGAAACGGCGAACCGAGCAAATGCGCGCGCTGGGCCTACATCATCGGCTACTGGGCTAGGAACCCTTTGCCAGAAACTCCCCGCCGCCGAACTTCCCACCATCGAACTCGCCTCGAATGATCGCTTCCCTGGCCTGCGCGACCAAGCTCACCACGAAATGCAGGTTATGGATCGAAGCGAGAGTGCCTGCCAGCATCTCCTTGGCCCTGAATAAATGGTTGAGATAGGCCCTGGAATAATTCTTGCAGGTGTAGCAACTGCACGCCGGATCGATTGGCCCGAAGTCGCGCTTGTAAGCGGCGCCGGGAAGGTTGATCCGGCCGCCATCCCTCACATAGACTGTCCCATTCCTGCCCATCCTCGTTGGCGCGACGCAGTCGAAAGTGTCGATCCCGTTGGCGATCCCCATGATGAGATCGCGCGGCTCGCTGCCGATCCCGAGAAGATGCCTCGGCTTATCCTCCGGCAGCTCGTCCGTCACCCACCCGACAGCTGTCCCGATGTCTTCCTTGTCGAACGACCCGCCGATCCCGAAGCCATCGAAGCCGCTTTCCGCTCTCATCCCGGCGATCTGCCTGGCAGCCGCACGGCGCAGGTCTTCATGCCGCCCGCCTTGGACGATGCCGAAAAGCGCCGAGCCATTCGGGTGCGAAGCGTGATATGCCAAGCAGCGCTCGGCCCACGCGGCTGTCCGCTCGGCCGCGCGCTTCTGCTTGTCGTGCGGCTCGGCCGGCAGGAGGCATTCATCGAAAGCGAAGATGATGTCCGCCCCGATCTTGTGCTGGATCTCTATGGACTTCTCGGGCGTGAATCTGTGCTCCGATCCGTCGATGATCGACTTGAATGTGACGCCGTCATCGTCGATCTTCGCCATCGTCGAGACCCGGTCTTCAGGCGAGGCATCCGCGCCATCTTCAGGCGAGGCTGAAGCTTCGCGCTCCTTTCCGCCGATCTTCGACTTCCGGCCGCCGCCGAGCGAGAATGCTTGGAAGCCGCCAGAGTCGGTGAATGTCGGTCCCTTCCAATTCATGAACTTGCCCAGCCCGCCTGCTTCTGCCACCGTGTCTGCGCCGGGCTGAAGATACAGATGATAAGTGTTGGCCAGGACGGCCTGCGCGCCGACGTATTCAGGCGAAGCGGCTTGCTCGGGCGTGAGAGCTTTGACGGTCGCCTTCGTGCCGACAGGAATGAAAGCCGGCGTCTTGATCACGCCGTGCGGCGTCTCTATGACCCCGGCGCGAGCGCGGCCGTTCGCGGCTTTGGCTTCGATAGCGAATTTCATCTGGATCAGTGTAGCATGATATAATGCGCGCATAATACAAGACCAACCAACATGTCCATATCGAAGACAGACATCCATAGCGGAGAGATAAACACGCACCTCGAGCGCATCAACCACGAATTCGCCGACGGTTTCGAATTCCTGAAGAAATACCCGAAGTCGGTCACGGTCTTCGGCTCTTCTGTGGCCGCGCCGGACCAGGAGGATTATTCGGCGGCCGAACAGCTGGCTGGCAGGGTCGTCACGGAGCTCGGATACGCAGTGCTGACTGGCGGAGGGCCGGGCATCATGGAAGCCGCCAATAAGGGGGCGTATCAGGCGGGCGGCGTCTCATTGGGCCTGAATGTGAGCATCCCGCGCGAGCGCATCACCAATGCTTACGTCACCCACGCCATCAAGTTCGCATATTTCTTCTCGCGCAAGGTCATGCTGTCGTTCGCCGCGGAGGCGTACATCTTCTTTCCCGGCGGATATGGAACGTTCGACGAGCTTTTCAGCCTGCTTTGCCTCATCCAGACAGGCAAGATCCCGCACGTCCCGGTCATCTTATATGATTCGAAATTCTGGAAGCCGCTGAAGTCTTTCCTCGGCGAAGACATGTTCAAGGGGTATGGGACCATCGAGGAAAAAGACCTGGATATCTTCGAGATAACGGACTCTATAGACCGCGCGCTCGAGATCATCAAGAAAGCGCCAGTAAGCGAGTTTTGGAGGAATATCAATTAGGTGGGTCAGGGGTTAGGAGGGGGTATCGCATGTGTTTTCATCTGCTTTCCAAACGGAAAGTCGTAGCGCGGCATACACGAAATACACGATATAAACCATCCCAACTTTCCATTTGGAAAGCACATGAGGAGAGACCTCCTTACCACACCTCAAAAATATGGCCATGAATCGACGCCCCATCACCAATAACAGACTTGAAGGTTACGAAGATGAATACGAAAAGGCAGAAGCTGAAAAAGCGGCCAGTGAACTTCTCGATTGGAACACCCGCCAAGGCGAAAAGCTTCTCAAAGCCTTTAGCTGCATAAATAACCGCGACTTCGCGCGCTCCTTCCTCGATGACCTCTTCACGAAAAAAGAGCTCGAGAACCTCATCGAGCGCCTCGAGATCGCCGAGCTGATCCTCATCGGCACGCCTTACAAAGATATCTGCCTCGCCAGAGGCATCAGCTCCAAGACAGTATCCAGGCTCTCACGTCGATTGCGCGGCTGGAATAGCGGCCTAAAACAAGCGATGAGGCACGTCTATCCCGAAGGCCTCCACATCGGCAACTGACCTACGCCGAACCTAACGGCTCATGCCGCCGAGAAGCTCGTTCGCCTTGGCCGCCGTTATAGGCCCGAAATACCCGTAAGCCGGAACGATCTTATAGAAGCGCTGAAATGCAGCCACTGC
>JAGWWT010000074.1 GCA_018970245.1 Patescibacteria group bacterium | reverse complement strand
GGCTGATATGGGTTAGGGCTGATCTTCTGGAGCTCGACCCAGAAGATCGCGTTATCGGCGTAGGAAGCCATGATGCCTAGATTATAGCGGAGAGATCCGCTATCCACAATTATGATAGCCAGGCTCCATCGCAACAGATATAATCTCATCATGCTCATGAATGAGCGCAAGGCCATAGAAGGTATGATCGTCGTCGCTGTGGCAGCGTTGCTCGGCCTGGCCTGGTACTTATTCGTGGCGAGCAAGCCTGCTCCGGCGCCAGCGCAGCCAGAGACCGCGCCCGTAGCGCAGGCCGCTCCCCTAGAGACTTCTGCTCCCGCTCCGGCTTCTTCGACGGCCAGCCAGCCGGCCTCAGCCGCTGCGGGCTTGAACCCTATCCAAGGCTTATACACTAATCCATTCTAGCCATGCGCAACGCCTCTCTTCGCATGAAAGCAGCCTCTTTGGCGACTGTTTTCATCTTCGCCGCTTCCATCTCGTTCGCTCAAACTCCGGCCCAACCAGAACAGGCGCCGTCGCAATTCCCCATCGCCGCTCTCGGCGGCTGCGCTGACCGGGAAGCTTGCCATGCCTACTGCAACGATCCGGCCAATATGCAGGCCTGCATCGATTATGCCAAGTCCAACGGCATGATGAGCCAGGCCCAGGCCGACAGCGCCCAGGCCTTCGCATCCATACTGGCCAAGGGCCAAGGTCCCGGCGGCTGCTCGTCGCCGGACGCTTGCGATGCGTACTGCTCTACTGTCGCGAACATGTCGTCCTGCATAGATTTCGCCAAGGCGCACAACTTCGTCACGCCTGACATAAAGATAGGCGAGAAGATGCTCGCCTACATCAAGTCCGGCGGCCACATGCCTGGCGGCTGCGGATCCAAGAGCGAATGCATGGCCTACTGCGACCAAACAGATCATGAAGCCGAATGCCAAGCCGTATTCGAAGCCGCGGGCGTGGCCAACATGATGGGACCTCAAGGCAACGACGCCGGGCTTCCTGGCGGATCAGGGCCTTCGCCGGAGATGCTGCAGCGCTTCGCCACTCTCGAGCAGCAAGGAAAGACGCCTTCCGAATGCACCACTCTCCGATCGTGCCTCGAGTACTGCAATGATCCGAGCCACGGCAAGGAATGCTCCGTCTTCGGCAGCGCGATAATGGGTCCTGGCAGCGACCAGGCCAAGTTCGAACAAGTCCACAAGAATTTTCAGGGACCTGGAGGTTGTGATTCGAAAGAGTCATGCGATACGTACTGCTCAGATCCGTCTCATGCCGCCGAATGCAAGTCGGTCTTTCAGAATATGGGGAACTGGCAGACGGGATCATCTACCGGCCAGGGCGGACCAGGCCAAGGCGGCTTCAGCCAAGGCGGTCCCAACCAGCAGCCTGGACAGCCCCAAGGCCCTGGAAACGAGCAGCAGCTCCCTACTCCTGGCAATTGCAACTCTCAAGCCTCATGCAGCGCATACTGCTCCGATCCAGCCCACGCCGCCGAATGCCAGGCTGATTTCGAGAAACTCGGCAATTGGCAGACCGGCACGGCACAAGGCTCGATGGGAAGCGGCACGCCGCAAGGCACGCCGCAGTCCGAGCCCGCTCCTGCGCAATAAGGCTTCACGATCTCCTATCGGCGTTTGATTTCGGCGCATATTCTTGTAGACTATTCGGAGCGCCGGGATGGCGGAATTGGTAGACGCACACGACTCAAAATCGTGCGGAGCAATCCATGGGAGTTCGATTCTCCCTCCCGGCACAAAAAATCGATGCGCGCGCCTGTGCAAAAGCTCCTAGTCATCCTCGGCCCGACAGCCACGGGCAAGAGCGATCTTGCCGTCGGACTTGCCGAGCTCTTCAATGGCGAAGTGATCTCGGCCGATTCGCGCCAAGTCTATCGCGGCTTGGACATCGGCACCGGCAAGATCACCCGCGAAGAGATGCATGGCATCCGGCACCACCTCTTGGATATCGCTG
>JAGWWT010000035.1 GCA_018970245.1 Patescibacteria group bacterium | reverse complement strand
TGACAAGGGTTTGGGCAAAGGAATTGAATCCTTTCCTAATTGAATATGAGGCCAAACTGCTCGCTTTCCTAAAAGAAGTCGATGAGGAAACATCCGCAGTCAGGAGCATGTATAAATAATGTACCGCATCTACCCTCACTCAAAAGTCCCGCACAAGAAGAAAGAAATACTAGAACTTCGCGCGACGAAAGATTCTAAGGGACGACCAATGTCCTACGAGAAGATCGGTCTCGAAGTCGGGTTTACGTGCGGAGCAATCTGGACCTGGGTTAAGCGGTGGGAGAATTGTTAGTTATGGCCGCTTGGATGAACACAAATTCCTTTACTGCCGCAAAGAAAGACTGCGGTGGGGCGAGTACCCCGGCGAGTAGGGTGAAGGAAGGTCGGCTCGGCCATTCAAGCGGCCACTTTTAGGAGAGAGATATGCGCATTGTAGGCAAAGCACAGACTGGCTTCTTGGTCGATATAAGCGAAGACGAGATCATAAAATTGATGGGTTACTATTCAGTTTATTCTGATGAATGGAAGAAACAAAATATAGAAATAAAGCCAGGATTGGTTTTTAGCATTACCGATGAATTCAATAAATTATACTGGCTCAGGCGCAGAAACTCTGATTTCAATCAATTAATAAATAAATTGCATGAAACGGCAGAAGCTATAAAAGCTGAGCGCGTAAGAATTGACCTCATTGTTGATGGGATGTCAAACCCATGACCCCCACCCAAATCCCCGACCTGGCGACTCTTGAAGGCGAAGAGCTTAATTATTGGTGCGGCGTGGCGGCTGGAAAAGACATGGAACGAATTCTTGCTGGAAAAGCATGGATTCATTGGAACCCCATCCAAGACGCCGCGCAGTGCTTGGCGTTGACGCCGAGATGCAATATCCAGTGGTATGCACATGAATATTGTCTAGTAAATATCATTTTGGATGATGGCAAGTGCAGTGGTGCTGCATTCGGCCACACCGAGCTAATCGCAAGGTGCAGGGCATTCCTTGAAGCGAAGAGGAGGGAAGGATGAGCTTTGATGAACAACCTGATTTTGATGATGACATCCCATTTTGACGTCTACCTAAACCAGAAAGGCACTATATGAGCCAAAAAACCTACGATTTCACTGAAACCCTGCAGGAATTGGACGCGGGAGTGTTCTTGCAGAAGGTGAGTAAGGCCGTCCGCGACGAGATAGCCGCCTTTATCCGGGAAAGGCTCAAGGAAGCCACCAAATCGATCTACATCGGTTCAACAAAATAAGGGCGGCACCAGGAGACTATATGGAACAAAAGGCATACCCACTGTGCTGGCCGGATGGATGGCCGAGAACTCCGTATTACAAGCGCGGGTTTGGCCGCTTTTTAACCGACAAGCGGAATGTATCTGTTAATGAAGCCGTCGGGCGTGTGCTTGCCGAATTGAAGGTATTCGGCATACCCGATTGGAAGGTCATCATTTCAACAAACATCAAGACGCGCCTTGATGGTCTGCCGTACAGCAATCAGGGAAAGCCAGACGATCCTGGTGTCGCAGTCTACTGGCAAAGCAAGAAAGACGTCCAACGCTGCATCGCCATCGACCGCTACACCGATGTCGCGCAGAACCTGGCCGCTGTCGCCGCCACGCTCAACGCCATGAGGGCGATCGAGCGGCATGGAGGCGCGGAGATATTGGACCGCGCCTTTACCGGATTTGTCGCGCTACCAGCGCCGGAGCAATGGTGGCAGGTACTGGGTTTTGAATCCTCGCGCGTTACGCGGGATCAGATCGAGCAGGCATACCGGAGCCTGGCCATGCAGCACCATCCAGACCGCAGCGGTGATTCGGATGCCATGGCCAGGATCAACGTGGCGCGGGACGAAGGATTGAGGGTAGCGCCATGAGTTTCGTCGTATTTGAAAAGGGTCTGTTCCTTGGCTTCTTTGATGACCCGGTTAAAGCATCTGACTTGACCGATGGAAGGAAGGATAAAGGCCCGCACTCGATAGTTGAATATGTACCGGTGGATAGCTGTGAGGCCGAAATCACCCGCCTCCGCGCGGAGTTGGAGGGGGCGAGGAAAAATATTAATCAAAAGGTGCGAAAGGAATATATTTCTCGGCTAATAGCTGGAGTCAGAAGAGAGCGTGATTCCGATCCCGATACTATGCGGGCCAAAGAAGAGTGTGGAGAAGAAGTTCGTATCTCGCGTTGGATTGACGCATCAATTCTATGCCTTGTTATCGAAGAAGAGGTATTAGGAATCGCGCGGGAGAAAGGTGAACATGACTCCTGACAAATTTGCTGATGCGGTTATATATCCTTCAATATATTTTACAAAGGGTAGCCGGCACAAAATCATTTGACAAGCTACTTGGCCACCAGAATCCAGCGACCAAACGTCGGCATTATGAACGCGCTCCGGTGAAAGTAACCCCACTCGTCAAAGGGAAAAAATGAGCAATTTTATTTGCAAACCTATCGTTTATTTGCAAACGTCAAATCAAAACAAGCCGCAAGTGCTTGAAATTGGCTCCCCAGGACGGACTCGAACCGCCGACCCGGTGATTAACAGTCAGCGTGATATTCTCGACTATTCAAAGTCATATATTCGTTTTCTGCAAATATCATCGCCTTTTGACTATGATTATTATCAATTACTTAGGACTTATGTTTGCAGGATATTTGCAGGATTTAATGCCTGGAAACGAATAGTTTTGGCGGGAATTTTCGCAAGCGTCGCCGCCTGCACCCATGCCGACACTTGGATCAATCTTGGAGGATTCGCCTGGCACAATAGGCCCGGGTATAACGGCATTAATCCGGGTTTCGGGATAAGGCAATCAATCGGCCAGCGCAGCTTCGTCATGGCTGGAGAATACAAAAACTCATTCGATGATATTACGGACTATGCCGGGGCAGGTTACTCTATTCTGAAAAAAGGATGGTTCTCGGCGGGGGTCATTGGGGGAACGATGAGAGGATATCCGGCCCTTAACCATGGCCGATGGACCCCTGCACTGCTTCCCTTTGCGGGGGCCGAGTACAAGCGCGTCGGGGCAGATCTGGTTTTCATACCCCCTGCCTATAAAAACGGCGTGACGGCGGTGGGGTTGAATTTCAGGCTGCGAGTTTGGCCGTGATGAGATTGAGATAGGTGGTCAGATGATGCGCATAAAAAATATCGAATGGAGTGCCGCCGGTCGGCGCGGGCAATTCGCAGGGTTGACCGACAGCGATATAGCCAAGCAGCGGCGGCATGGAGGCAGGGACTTTCGGTACAGGATCGGATTGATTAAATATACGAAACGTCGCCGGCACGACATCGTTGTAAAGGTCAGCCGCTTTGCCGTCAAATACATTGGGAGTGGCAATAAGATAAACTGCCGGGTGCGTATGCGTGTTAATGGCTACATCAAGCGCCAGGAGGCTGGATAACGCCGCGCCCAGAGAATGACCGCAGATTGTGACTGATCGCGCCCTGCCGTTATCCACGAAGCCCTGAATTGCCCCTACAAGCGTCCAATCCTTGTCGGCGGTGAAGGTCTGGTAAATCCGGCTGAATCCGGCCTCTGACCGCCCGATAGCGTTAGGGATGGGGCAGTCGATAAGAGCAAACCTGGCATCATCTAGCCATTCGACGGCATCAGCAGTTCCGCGAATCGCTACAACAAGTTCCCCGCTATTTGAGATAGCCAGGAAGCCAAAACTGACAAGCAGGTCACCGCCGAAATCGTTACCAAAAACACCTTGAAGATATGTATAACCGAGTCCATAGATTCGGTCCTTTTCGATGACCCCGTATAAATCCTTGGGCGAGACGCCCTCCGCTATCTGAATTAACCGAGCATAGCGGAGAGCATCATTCCAGTTCATGCGGCCTTCGGAGTGGCCAAGGCGGCGAGCTGGTTGTTGAGCAGAGTGGCGATGCCCTTCAATTCATCCTGCCCGATCGTGGGCAATGCAGCCATCACATCCACATTCAGTTTGGCCAGAGCCGCGGTAACGTTCAGAGCGCTGGGATTGGTCGAGATGGACGTAAAAAACCCCGCCAAGGCGGGCAGAATCAGCTTGTTGGCGTCGGTCTTTGCGATGTCGGTTACGGTTTGAAACAATTGGCTCAGATTCATGATGATTTCCTCTGTTAGTGCCGCCTCATCGGCGGCTAGACTTTTGGGACTTCTTGCCCCACATCCGGCAGATCCGGGATGTTCTTTGCAAGCCCGAACACATGCGCCATTTTTAACGCGGTACGGGCGATAACATATATGCCGATGATTGCCGCGCTGACCTTAGCCGCGGTTGCCGGCGGAAGATTTCCGGTCATGCTCATGATGATGGGGAATGCCGCGCCGATACCGGTCCACAAATGTTCGGATGATTTAATTCCAGCCTCGGGTTGCGTTACTTGCTGCGGTTGCGTAGCAGGTCCGAATTTCGGTCCCATGATATTGCCTCCTACGTTAAAAAAACTTGCAGGGACGCCCTCCAAGGCGTCATCCACCATTTGCTGCCAATCCCCATCCGTGACGGTACTGTATATTTCCTCGCCCTGCTCTCTCCAAACCATGCGGCGACACCATTTTTCCAGCAGCGCGGGATCAAGCAGGCTGATCGTCTGCCCGGAGGAGACGCCGCACCAATCACACATCCAGGCGATATAGCCAGCCGTGTCGTTCTCGTTCGGGGGTGCTGTTGCCCTGATCATTTCTGACGGAGTGCGCAGACCGTGGTGTATCTGCAGCCCTATTTGATTTTTTGCGCCGGCGCGAAGCCCATTGCGCTTGGTGTCATAGATACCGAAGCGGCCACGTTGCCCGGTTTGGCCGTTGAATGGATTTTTTGCTATGAAGTCGAGATTGAAGTAGTTATTGATCTCGGCATTGTTCACTTAACCATCGCCTCGAGGCCGCGCTGTATTAAATGCCCTGTTCCGGCGCCGAGTGCGCCAGCCGCCATGACCACTCCGATAAGCCAGCCACGTCCGGTATTGAGTTTACCTTGCATCTCTTCCATCTTCGTCTGCATGGTGCGTTGGTTCTCTATGAGGATTTCGACCTTGGCCATTAATTGGCCGAGTTGTTGGTCATCGATGCGCCGCATTGGCTGGAAATTGTCATTTTCACCGCTCATGAGTTTACTTTCTTTTTAGTCACAATAACCCACATACTGCCATTCTACAGTGCTATTTGTGTCCAATGCTGGAGCGTACACATAAAAAGTTGCCGGGAATGTCGGCGTTTGTGCATGCAGGAATCCACCAAGCCCAGCGAGGCTGGTTCCGTTAGTGGTGGCCACTTGTTCCATTATCTCCTGGTTGATCTGGGAATATAAGCCGCCAGGAGATGATGTTTTTAGCAATTGTGGGATGGTACCCCGCATTCCTACGGCGTTCTGGGATTTAACGGAGGTTATAAGTTGAATATCTACGCACGTCGCGCCGGGGGCAGGCACCGTGTTAGTTTGGACAGTACCGAGCGTTAAAGTTGAGTACCCAGCACTCGCCGTGTAGGTGCAATAGTGTGGGCTGGAACGGGAGAACCCACTAGCACAACCGCCCCCGCCCTCCCCATAAGTGTACCATTGCACCCCGTTGTAACCGACATAAATTGGGAGGGTCTGGTTCTGATTAAGCCTCATTCCCAAGCCGCCCGCCGCCATAATAGTCACGGCATAATTTCCGGTCGTGCCGTTAATGATCGTCCATTTTTGTGTGAGGTCGGGAAGAATTAGATTATGATTGCCGGTAAGCGTACCGGTTAATTGGATTACCGGATTTTCATATTGGGCTGGAGTTAAAGTAACATCTGCAGTCGTTATACTTACAGTAGTAACCCCATTAAAGGCCAAGGGAACCCAGCTTGCAGCGGGGGTGCCCGTATCGGGGTTGACAGTGTTGCTGTCTGCAATGCTCTGCCACACACCATGATAATCGGCAGACTCCAGCAAAGCGCCCCTCGGGTAACCGCCGATAGATGTGGCAAACGCTGAGTTATATGGCCATAAGCCACCAAGTTCTGTCCACTGGATGGCAGCCGTCGCCTCATTAAGGATACCGTTAAAATCTTGCCCACGTGGCGGGACACCCCCGGCGGAGACCGGTACAAAATTTAGCGGCGGGAAACCATCATACAAAGAAGCCGCACCGGCAGTGATGCCGATCTGTGACGCCTGTGGGATGGTAGCGATATAACCGGCCCCAGCGTTGTTGGCGAATGGAATTGGGAATTGCGCAGGTGCGTTGGCTGTGGTGTCAGCGTAAGCCGAGGCGATGCCGAAAATTGAAAATAAAATAGTGCGTAACATTTCTACTCCTTTTTAGTCGCGATACCCTACGATTGACGTGCCAACGGCTGACATATTGCCATTCAAATAATTACCCAATATCCATACTTGGCCGCTGCCATTCACTGGTACCGTAACTATGGTTGTGCTATCGCCAAGAATTGTTCCTGAGACCGTGGCGACGGTCTCCATTCCATCAGCCTGATATGTCGGGCCTATCTGAGTACCGCCGGATGACGCCGTGTAGAATTGTGCGGTTACTGTGCGCGGCGAAGTCGATGTCGCATTTATTGCTTTGGCCTGAAGCCAAATCGCAACATCGATGAATTTCGCATTGGAAGCCGCTGGTGCAAGTAAAATTTGTCTGGCACCCATTGATTCATTAGTCCAGCCGCCAGCGGCGGCGGCAGTATTGAGGCAGTGATTTGGGCTTACCCTGCTGTAGCCAGAAGAACATCCCTTATTGCTAGTCAGAGTCCCATCATTAGCGATTGACAGTTTAACTGATGGCGAGACTGCCGCCGCCGCCGTGCCGCTCGGGACTGTTGCGAAATTTATGTTCCCGAGATTGTCGGTATTAATATATGCGCCATACCCGCTTGTTTTATAGATCCAATTCGTGCCGTTAAAATATAGATTATATGCCGCGTACAAACCGCTGCCGAAATCAGCAATTGCTGATATTGAGCCCACATCCAAAGCCGCGTTCTCGCTGTTCCAACCCCATGCTGGCGCTCCAAGTCCTGTCTGTTTCCCCGCCGAATAAATGTTGCCAGACACATCGACACCAAACTTTTCTGAACCACCGTTATAATTGTACAGACGGAGAAGATCGGAAGATTGTGTGGCACTGTGGCCATAAGTTATGAATGGGATACCGATATCCGACGCCGATGTAGCAGTTAGACCCGAGCCGCTGCCGCTGAACTGCAAGCCAGAGCCAGCCGCGCTAAACAAACCGGACGAATTACCCAAGGTAATCCCACCATTGAGCGCCAGAGCGCCTGATGCCGATACTGATAATTCCTCGGTGCCACCGCCATAGTTGTATAGCCGAAAAAGATCGGCGGATTGTGTAGCTGAATGGCCGTAATACGCCATCGGCGTAACGGTGTCACTGATGCTGCTCACGACCCAACCAAACGGCGCTATGTCGGATTGGATAGAATTACCATTATGGGTCAGAAAGCTGGCGCCAGAATTCATTAGCGTTAAGCTACCGGCCACGTTGACCGCTCCGCTATTGGCAACATTAAAATACAACTGACCGCCGCCGTTCTGATAAACATCAAATAAGTCCGCAGACTGTGTAACACTATGTCCGAATACAGTTAGTGGCACCTGAGTATCAGTGCTGTTCTCCACATACCAAGCATTAGCGGGGGAGGCACTCAATATTTTGGACCCGCTTGGATCGATTATCCCAGCAGCGGCGGGAACAGTGAGGCTTCCGGTGATCGTCTCATTGCCGTTGGTGTCAACCTTGAAAGGTGTGTTAGTCCATGCCAAACCGGCGCCGCCGGTTCCCGACGCTGTGGTGCTGTACTGAAGCGTAGCGTTAGATAATTCCTGCAACAATCCGGCTGTGCCGGTATTCTTGTATACCCAACTAGAACCATTCCAGTATGCATTATTAACGAGATCGGTAATGTTCGTGGAGTATTCATTAGCCAAACCAGTGCTGGTACCAATGTCGAGAGCATAAAGCGAAGTGCCCCATGCCGATGGCGCAGTGTTGAATCCAATAGAATTCGCACCATTTAAGCTTGTTATATCGTAATTATTCCCAGACCCAGCAGACGCATAGTATATGTTCGTACCATCTGTAAACACACGGCTGTGGTATCCGCCAACAGTAGATACACCAGCACCAGCAGCGGTCTTCAATATTAGCTGATAGCCCCCGGTGGTCTGGTTATAAACCGTCCAAGAACTCCGATCGCCTGTCGGGAATATGAGATTATGGTTACCAGTCATTGCGCCAGTGACTATGATCACTGGGTATAACGCTTCGGCATCAGTCAACGTCACATCCGAAGTGGTGACCGTGATCGTTAGATTACCGTAAAGGACTGTCTGAAAAGCGCCATTCAATTCCGAAGCGGTAAGGGTCTGCCCGGTGATAAACGTATTAAAGGTCGCTTGCGCCGCCACGGCCCAAAGCACCAATATTGCGGTAAGTATTTTCTTCATGGTTGCTATCCTAATGTGTCGGGCGAATCAAGTTTGGAGAACCCAAGAACAAACTGGCTGCCTGGGTTTTGCGTTATGGTGTATGACACCCCGGCGGGTGGAGTGAACACGCCAGACTGCTGCAGTATCGTTAACTCTACGTTACTCAGACCAAAATCAATATAGAGCGTCATGGTCATATCAAGATTGTCAATTAAATAAGCATTTCCCCGATTGGGGAACAGAGTCATCAAAATGGCATTATACCCATGTATCGATCCATCATTGATGTTGGCTAGCGCCTTCGCCAAGATTAACGTTCGAAAGTCGGCATCAGAAAGCGCGTAGCTATTACTGTTCGGATTCCCGGAATAGAAAGCTGCCTGACCAAATGGCTGGGCATCAGTGGCGGTCAATGTTGTCATCGTCTCGCTGGCCACGGTTTGCGACGAAGAGACGGTATACGTACCGGTGCCGCCGGTACCCGTTCCAAGAGCCGACACCGTGGTGCCCGCTGTCACCCCGACGCCCACCAGATAGTTGCCCACCGCGATAGTGCCGCTGGCCACAGCTGTGACCGTTAATGTCGTACCACTTATTGAACCAGTAAAAGTGGCCGTAGTGGCAGCTTCTTTGAACCCCTGACTAGCAGCAATAGTCGGGGCGACATAAATAATACGGCTTACACCAACTATCCGACCAAGAACGTCTAAACCATAACCTTGCGCGGTATCAATGTTCCACACATCGTTGTAAAAAGCATCCAGCAACGTAGTTGGGTCCACGGCGTCATTCATTGACTCCAACAACGCATATAGAATCGGGCTATTAGCATACTGAGAGAGAAGCGTCTGCTGCCAATTATTCACACGAAGCTCACCGAGATATTGGCCTGGATCAACGTCGGGATCTGATTGACGCCAATCGCAATTGAATTTTGCGTGGGCGAGCCTGCCCCGATCAGGATGCTATAAACCTGAGCCCATGAGCCCAGGGCGGCGATGCCGGCATAGAAGCGGCTGGCGAATACCACAGAACCTATTCTGGCTCGCAGCCCGCCATCAGTCCCCGAGAACGCATTTAGAACCGCTTGTTGGATCTGGCCGGCGGCGGTGCTTGGAACCGACGCATTGTTCTGCATGGTGATCGCCACATTGAGCGCAAGAGGTGTCGGTGTCTCGAAGGTGACAGAATAAGACGGGTATGGCGGGTTATATGGATAATTAGCTGGGCCAGTATCGACCACAGTTTCGGTGGTGTTCCCATTGTAGTTACAGCCCGGCATCTTCTTCGACCAGATCGCGTTGGCCACCGACTGCGCAAGGCCGCCGTACACTGACACATAGATAGAATTTGGAACCAGAATCACTCCACCGGGGCCGATTGTGATGCTTATCGGAGAGCCAGACGAGCCGACCGTCTGGCTAATGTTGACCGTATATGTCCCGGTGCCACCCGTTCCAGTCCCCGCCGAAGTAATTGCCGTTCCCTGGGCAACGCCCGGGCCTACAACGAGCAATGAAGGCGATTGGGTATTAGGAGCCGGGCTAAGGGGAATCGCGCCTGAGACAACCGTAGAAACGGTCAGAGTTGTTCCTGAAATGTATCCGGTGCCGGTAAAACCGAGCTGTGCATTGGTGTCATTGACCAGGCCATAGGCGTCGAGAACGCCGGAGACGCCGAACACCGCACCGATAATGGCCTGGATCGACGCCTGGGAATTGCTGGCGACCGACTGCACCCTGCGGAATTCGAAGTCTGATCTGGATTCGACATTCCGTCCGGTGACGCCGGCTACGGCATTATTGATTGAATCCCAGCCAGGAATGGCTTGATAAATCGTATTGAGAAACCCAATCGGGCAGGCAATGGGGCCGGTGGTC
>JAGWWT010000009.1 GCA_018970245.1 Patescibacteria group bacterium | reverse complement strand
ATTGAATTAGACGGGGATACCATGATGCTCGTGAGATCAATCCCTAACCCGAATAGGTGCGGGTTACTAGATCAATATATTGCGTGGATTGACTAGAAAACCCCCTCAGAGATGAGTGAGGAATTTATATTAGCTATTGACAATCCCTGGAAAGTATGCTATAATCGAAGTTAGGTTCAGGGAGAGGGAGAGGGAGAACCGCACAGTCCGCTTCGCGGCCTGTGCTCCGCACGATGGGTATAACGTAGGGTGCGCTGCGAGCGGAGCGATAGCTCACGGACATCATGCGAAGCATGATGGACTAGTGAGCTGAGCGGAGCGAGCACCCTAGCATTAGTATGCTGGCTCGGTACATTAAAAAGAGGGGTGGTTTATGGATCACGAGGAGCACCTTCAACGGATGTCGGGTGTGTATGATCCTGATTGGACGCAAGAGGAAATAGAGCACGAGCTAGTAAGGCTGCGCGGACTACTCCGCATCCCTACGCTGACTAGTGAGGAGCGGGCGATTGTGAAGGATACGCTGGCGTTCTGGGAGGACGTCAATGGCTATTGAGAGAAACGGATTTAATCGCACTACCAACTGTTCGTTCTGTGGATGCACACTCACTATTAACAAGTATGCTACTCACTTGGACAAGTACCACCAAAACGGAGCTGTGAAACCCCGGCCTAACCTGCACGCCAAGCCTAACTACACGTTGGCTGACATCCTGGAGGATGGAGTCCTGGAGCCAGTCTATGGGAAGTGGAAAGTATGATATACATCCTCCACTTCAACACTCCCTACAAGCACGCTACCCACTACATCGGCTATACTGCCAGTGTGGATAGCCTGGAGACTCGGATAGGTCATCACCTGGACGGGCGCGGTGCTCGCCTGATGAATGCGGTAGCGCGAGCTGGGATCACCTTCGAGCTGGCAGCTATATTCCCTGGGGATAGGACGCTGGAGAGGAAACTGCATAAACAAAGTGCTGCATCTCCATCCCGTGGAATTTACTCTATATGCCCGCTGTGCAGGTACTTAGCCAGGGAGAAGGCCGAGTTGAGCAAGCTGGCCGGACTACTTTCGATGTAATGATTACACTTTTTTCTTGACAGGTTTGACTAGGCGTTATACCTTGCAATGCGGAATCCTTCGAGCAGTACATCTCAAAAGAGGAGCGTAACATGGCAAAGGCAAGTGCAGTAGCTTCGGGAGAGCTGCTGAATCTCGATCCCAAGGAGATTTTGGCAGATGACAATACGCGGTTCGGCCTAAAGGACACTCGGATTCAATCCCTGGCGTCCAGCATCGTATCCACTGGTGGGGTTATGGAGCCCGTGGAAGTTGAATTGATCCAACCCGGCGCCAACGGCCACAAGTACCGATTGACCACGGGATTCTATCGGCTGGCAGCCGTGGAATTTCTCAACAAAACTCAAGCTGCCGGCCTCACGGTTCCAGCAATTGTTCGGGAATCCGCCGATACCAAGTCCAGGCTCAAGCGGCAACTGGCCGAGAACATGGAGCGGGAGAATCAATCCCCGATGGATCAGGCGATTGCCATTAAGCGTCTGCTGGACGCCGGGCTCAGCAAGATGGAAGTCCGGGAGGTATTCAGCCGTCCGGGAGGCAGGAAGGGAAACAAGATTCAACCTGCCAGTAACAGCTTCATCAACATGACTCTCTCGTTTCTGGAGCTGCCCAAATCGGTGCAGGAGAAGATTCACAACGGGCTCATTGGTGTGGCTGCTGCCTATGAGCTGACCAAAGTGCCCGCTGAGAAGCGCACGGCAGTCCTGGAACGTGCGGAACAGGAACGGCAGAAGGCTCTGGAGACTGAGGAACGGGATGAGGAGAAGTTGCTCGCCAGGGAGAAGAAGGAAGCGGAAGAGAACGCCAAGAAACAGGGTTTCCAGGATGCCGTGACTCAGACGGAAGCCACATTCAATCAGGCTCAGGAAACTCTCAAGAACAAAACCACACAGGCAGCGGAGGCTTATGCCGCATCCCGGCAGAAGTTTGACAATGCCAAAGACAAGAAGGCAGCGGCCACAGCGTTCAAGGAAGCGGAGAAGGTCCGGGCTATTGCGGAAGCGGACTTCGACGCGGCCAAGAAGGAGTATGAGGCAGCCATGGAGAAGTTTGAGAAGTATGTGGCGTCCAAGGCTGCCAAGGTTGCCGGAGAGAAGCCTGCCAAAGCTGGCAAGGAGGCCAAGAAGGTCAGCTCGGCAGATGTCAAGAAGGCTGCCGTCAAGGAGAAGGCCAGCACCCAACACGTTGCTCTCAATGCGGCAGAGATGCGGAAGGTAGTGAGTGAGCTGACTCTGCCGGGATCACACGCGGCTGTGATCGCCATTGCTGTGGCTTTCCAGCGGTGCTTTTCTGGAGAGATCACGGACGAACAACTCAGGAAGGAGCTGACTAAGATCGTTTCCTAAGTGTAATTATTACGCTTGGGATGGGAGGCCGGGGCTAAAAACCCCGGCCTTTTTTTATTGGTGGGAGGTTCCGCAGTCTCATGCAGACTTCATTGATGTGTGGGTGATCGGGCTTGGGAGCCCGGAGGGACATTGCCACAAGGTATAGGCCGACACTGGAGAGTATGAGGATGCCGATCATACCTTCTCCGGTGTGACCTTGAGAGTGTAGACATCCGAGACATCCGTGCAGCGGGTGATGATGTCTGGATCAATCCCAGCTCCCAGCAGCTTTGTGCCGTTGATCGTGGATCGCTGGGAGTGGCTATAGCTGATCTTGGTGCCATCACAGATAGCTCGCTCGATCCCGTAGTCTCCCACAATGGCCTTAATGCGGTCCTTGATGGGCTTGATGGCCTTCTCCAGCCCACTGAGTTGGTTGTTCAGTTCGACGTGGCTCTTGATTAGGGATCGGAGGGTATCCCGGTCATCCGTGTCCGCTATCAGAAGATCAATGGATGGTGCTTCCTCTTCTGGCTCGGGCTTGGGCCGGGGTGGTGGTGCTTGTGGGATAAGGCTTGGCCCTGATCCTGCAACGGACTGGGCCATCTGCTGGCGCAACTTCTTTGTTAGTGGTTTGCTGGACATCACTACCTCCTCTCAATCATAGAAATTCTAGCTGCTCATCGTTGAGTATCATGGCTTGCCTCCGCCAGCCTCTTCATATCGGCCAGCGCGTCCTCGTTAGAGTCATAGAACCGCGCAGGGTTGATCTTGTATCCGGGGCAGCTCGCGTCGTAGATCATCATCGCCGCAAGTTCCGTACCGACTTGTTTCTCAAGAGCTTTGCCCTCGGGACCAGCTAGTGTGACGGCCCATCCGGCGCGGCAGTGCGTGTTCTTGCAGGTGTGCCAACTGTACATTTCCAGCGCGTTAGGCTGCTTTGCGGCCTCGTAGACGAGGCGGTGCAGGTCTGGTACTCGCGGCACTTGGGCCGGTGCTTCTTTTTTTTCTGAGTTATTCGAGAAGCGCGAGCAGTCCGAGCAGCGCGAGCAGCCCTTGCAGCCTGAGCAGCGTGAGCAGTCTGAGCAGTACGAGCAGTACGAGCAGTCCAAGCAGCCCGAGCATCCAGAGCAGTCCGAGCAGTCCGAGCAGTCCGAGCAGTTAACACAGCCCTTGCAGCCCGAGCAGTACAAGCAGCCCTTGCAGCCCGAGCAGTACGAGCAGCGCGAGCAGTCCGAACAGTACGAGCAGCGCGAGCAGCCCGAGAGGCGCGAACAGCCCGAGCAGTCCGAGCAGTTAACACAGCCCTTGCAGCCTTCCAGTGAGTCGAGAGCTTTTTGTGCCTTCTCACGCGACCCGAAATATTCAACCGAGCACTTGTTTCGTCTTGAATCTGTTAGCCATTCCATTATTGTCCTCCCCCTGGTTCATCATTGAGTATCATGGCTTAATCCTTGACAGAACTGTATCACAGGTTTAACTCCCTGTCAATCCTAAACTGTGGGAATTATGTAATCATTACAGTTCATTACTTGTCCAAATCTCCCCACGTTGCTGCCTTGGCTCCTCCGGCTTTGATCGGCACACGGAGGGGAGCACAACTCTCGAACCTGTACTTGACTGACTCTATCAGCTCGTCCACTACATCATCCCTAGCCTCAAATAGCAACTCATCATGGACCTGCAATAAGGGATGGATTACCTCCAGCATCCCGCATTGCTCCAAGTCATCCTGGACGGCTGCCATTGTCAGTTTGATCGTGCCTTGTGCCCCAGACTGGTAGGGGAAGTTACCTACCTCCCGCAGAGCTGCACTCACTACCCAGTTGTGGACGGATCGCACAGCAGCCACTTGGAGGATGCGGCCCCACATATCCCACACGTAACCCAGCCTGCGGGCAGTACGGTGATACTTCTTGCGGTCCTCCAAGATGCCGGGATACTTCATGTAGAAGGCGTTGATTAAGTCTTGGCACTTGTCCTCTGTCCATCCGAGTCCTGGGGGCATCTGCTCAAGCAATCCCTTAGCAGACACATCATAAATAGCAGCCAGTATGCAGGTCTTGGCCGGATAACGGTGATCCATCCTATGAACTCCAGGATAGTGCCATCCGGTGTCATCCCGATAACGTAGATCGGGTAAATGGAAAGCTGTGATGGCGAAGTCACTGTACACATCCTCCTCATTCTCATAGACTCGGATCAATCCGGGATCACCGGAGCAATGGGCCGTTAGCCTAACCTCGATCTGGGACTCATCCACCGACACATAGGACCAGCCAGGCTTGGTAATAAATCCACGCCTGATGTCCCTGCCCCTGTTGGTACGTGCTGGCATAGCAAGTAGATTTGGTTGTTTACAGGCCAGTCTACCGGAAGGCACACGAGTAGTTGTGAGGTTTGGAAACAATCTGGGCACGCTATCACTATCGCGTTTGGCAAGTTTAGGTATGGGTCTAACATAAGTTCCCAGCAGTTTGCTGCACTCCTTATAGTCCAGGATTTTGGGCACCACGGGATGATCGTGCTGGATTGCTTTCAGCACTTCATCCTCGACACTCTCCCGATCCCCGCTGTTGGTGAGTTTGAAACGGGCTTGCTTCAGCTTCAGCTTCTTGAATAACAGCTCCGATACTTGATCCCCGGAATCTAGGTTGATGTAGTGGCCCGTGATGGTATGGACATCCTCAGTGATCCTGTCCATATCATCCACCAGAGTCTTTTCCAGCCGGGCAAAGTGATCTGGATCAATCTGTAAGCCTGTACGAGCCATGCACAGGATCATGGGCATGGCACCAAGGTCTATCTTCTGTACGTTGCGGATGCTGGGGCCATTGCCCAGTAACCGAACGCCATTATAGAGCCTAGTCATCCCTCACCCATAGACTCCAGATAGTGGATGCCGTAGACCATGATACACAAGACTTGAAGGACAGGCAGTCTATCATAGTCCACCAATCCACTAAACAGAGAAGATCATCAGCATTGCAACATTGAGCCCTGGTTTTTGCTCCATCTATAGACTTCCAGATGAGATGTGCTCCTGTTTTAGTTACTCGATGAAGTTCCCTCGCTACGCCTGACCACTCATGTCTCAGGCTTGACCTATCAGGGTATGCACCAAAATAGCCGTGACTCCTATCTGTAGCATGGAGATCCCAAGCAGATGCCGTAGCATTTACAAAGTTACTGGTTCTCTTTAATGGTGATCTACGAATCCAATGAGGAGGATCAGCGCAGACCCAATCAAAAGTACTATCCTCAAAGGGTAGCTGGATACAATCTGCTAGGACTCTTCCGGGCATGGGCACATACTTATCCACGAGTATTGGCTCCCACCTTGACTTCTGCCACCAGCACTGGCTTCCAGCGTATGGATCAAGAATCAAGCCAGATGGGTGCCAAGATGGAGGAAGCTCAGCAATCCTTGTTGGCGCCCCATTTCTCATTCCCAATGCTCCGATAGCTTACGCCTAACCTGCCGAGTCATTCCCTGCAACACGGGCCACAGCCGCAACGTAGCATCAGCGTCACGGCACGCATAATAGATTACCTTGTCCATCGGCACATATCTGATGTCCTTTCCCGGCCACGATCCACATACCTTCTGTATCAGCTCATGGCTATCTTCCCAGTTATCCCAGCTCTTGTAGACATCCTTGGCAGGATTCTTCTGGTAGTCCGTGAGAAACCTCTTCAGCTTGGTGCGCATGCTCTGGGGCTTATACAGCTTCCACTGGCCTTGATCGTCTCGCTTGAGCTGTTCATCAGGCTTGGGCCAATCCAGTGGCAGAGCGTTACGCAGATATTCCAGGCACAGGGGAGTTGAATAGGGCGTCACTAAGTCATCGAAGTCCTGCATCTTCATACCCAGCAACCTGTAAGCCAGAGCCTTGAGCCCTTGCGGCAGGTTGCCCAGATGGTAAGTCCGTACCATCGTATCCACGATTAGCTTGTGCGGGAATCTCAGGCCCATAGCCTGAGTGACTGAGTAATCGAACAGCCAGTTATGGAACAGGATTGGTCCTTCCCACCTGTCCAGTATGGCCTGGAATATCTCCAATGACTCCGTGTCCTCAGCTCGGATCAGCCTGCCAGTTCCAGGAGCATCCGAGAAGCTGAGACAGAACGGCTCCCGGAAACGGGTAACTTCCGTATCACAGGCTAGTGGCCGCGTGTAATCATTACATTCCAGGTAGTCATCAAATAGCTCTTGGGCACTTATTTCCGAGTAGGATGGATAGGGGTAATGGTCAGCAGGCTCCCGCAGTTTACCTTTGATGTACTTGCCCAGCCTCACCCAGTCATTACGGATCATGAGCATCTTCTTGGGCTCATGCAATCCTCCGGCTGGATGGTACATGGGGAACACAGTTCCCCAGGCTGTCTCCATGGGGATGCCGTGCTGCAACTCCAAGTTTATATCTGGGTCAATTGCATAGCACGCCAATAGTCCCATAGGGATTATCAGCTTTGGTTGCGCCTGTTCCAGCTCTCCAGCAAGGTGGTATCCAGAACACGCCAGGAGTAAATCCCTGTCCGCTTGGCGAGTAAGGTCAAGTCTCCCGTGGGGCCGATCAGGTAGACATTGAATGGCGTTTGTAACATGACACCGATCTCTCCGCAGTCCCGCCAGTGGCAGGTAGTGCTCATTAACTTCCCTGCCAGTCTTGCCAACGAAGGGCACCATCTGTCTATTCTCATCCACGCCAGGAGCTTCACCAACGAATACATAGTCGGATACCTCCGGCCCGCTGTAGGGCACACAGTTGAACTTACCAGGGCATGTAGGGCATCGGCTCATTTGCTCACTACCCATAGAGTCCAGACTATTAGGATAATCAACGCAACCATAAGCAGGGCAGTGGGAAGCACTTCCAGGAATCGGGATCGCTTATGGACTACCCAGCGTCGGCTCATTTTCTCTCCTCTTGCTGCTCCCATTCCAGCCACGGCTCTACTCCGCCATAGGCCACAGGATCAACCTTCCGCTTATTCAGCACTGTGCCTCTCTCCCGACATTGGTCTTTGATGATTAGCCTGCATCCATCCGCAGCGCGGGCAGCAAGATAAAAGGCCCAAGCAAACGGGAACAGCAGCAGGGCCAAGGATAGAGTAATGGTCATCATTATGTAAGCTAGAATCTTCATGGTGATCCTCCTATTCTGTCTCGTGAATTTGCTTGATGATGCTTCGAGCCAACTTAGCCCCTATTCCCGGCACTGTGATCCAGTCATGTTCATCGGAGCTGGCTAACTCGTAGGGAGTCTTGAATAATCTCTCTGCCTCCATGCTATGCTTTACACCAACTCCCTCGATCTGGGCTGCCCAGCGGCGCACAAGAGATGGCTTGCCTGTTAGGGATGGCATGTTGAGTGTCTGTGTCTCCAGGAGGCTTGTATGATCTTCCCACCTCTTCTGGAAGTAGGAGAAGCACTCACAGATATTGTAGGCTGTGTGCTCCTGATCTCGTGTAATGATTACACAAGTGCCCGCAAGCTGAATGCTCAACAGATACCGGAACAGCTTGGAGTATCGAGTCATCTGTGCCCGGTAGCGGAATGGACGCCATGTGAGGGTAGCCACACACTCCATCAGGTAGCCCGTAACGCTATCGGGCTTCCATACCCCCTCCAGCATCAGGATGTTCTTGGAGTACATTGCCAGCATCCCAGGGCGCTGGTGGGCCGCATAGCGGGCATCGTCTATGCAGTTGAGCATATCGGATAGTGTCTTACGCTCTACTCCCACACAGAGAGGACCGTGAGGACCGTTGCCTTCAAAGCAGGCATCCCCAAATTCCAGTTGGCTTATCTCGGCCTTATACCCAAGACGTTGTATGTAGGGGTGAAGCTCTCGGCTCCCTACCCGCGCATCCACTAAGATCATTGCTTATCCACCCCCTCCTGATATGCCCGTGCGCAGGCGGTGCAAGTCATATAATGGTGGGCCGTGGTGCTGGTCTTACGTCCAGCCACATAAGTCTCTTCCATCAGCACGGCATGGCCCTCTTGGGTAAGTATCTCTACCAGACTGCATAGAGCCTTATGGTCATCAAATACCCGGACATATCCATTCAGCAGTAGTGCCTCACGCATTAGTACCCCCATTCATTCAGTGGAATCTGCGGGTAGATGGTCTGAACCAGAGACTTGAAGTTGCAATCCTCACCCCACAGCTCCAGACCTTGCAAGGAAGTGTCTGACTTGCACATGAGGATGCGTACCCCAAACTGGCCTTCATGGTACAGATGCCGGAGCTGTACGCTGTACAGGTATCCCCAGTCATTGAATCCCTGGCGCTTCTCCTTGCCAGTCTTGACCTGGGTAGCTTTGTTGTCCTTATCGAGTTTAGTCTCGTAACCATCCGATAGTTTGTTGGTGGAGATGAATATCTTCCCGGAGTCCCATGCCCTGGAGATCATGGCTTTGCGGGCATTGTTGACGTTGGCATACTGGAGGGATGGCACCTGCAAGGTACGTCCGAACTCTGCCAGCCGTTGCAGCTCCCAGGAGTCACTGTCACCATCAAGCACCACTGTCCGGGCATCCGGGTTGGCTAGAGCCTTCAGATATTCGGAGTAGAATGCCCTCCAGTGCTCCACATACTCTGGCTGCTTGAGCTGGGTTGGCAGGGGGACGGTGATGACCTTGAATGCGAAGTCACTCCTGCGGGTGACGGGAGGATGGGGATTGTCCAGCATGGACTCGAATCCTCTGTCCAGGCAAATGACAATCCCCGGCCCTGGGGCACTCAGGGCAAACTCGGTCTTGCCTGTGTTGGGCCATCCATCGGTGCCAACCATCAAGCGGCGCAGCTTTCCCTTCCTGAGTTGGTCGGGTGGAAGGAATCCATCTCTAGCGAATGAAGCTGGTAGCATCTGATCTCCTGTCTATATCCTCGTTCATCTTCCACTTGGCCCAGCGCAGCAATCCTATGTTGGTGCAAGACAGGCACAGTCCGGTACGTTCATGGACATACCCTAGTTGCCCGCATCGGCCACACCTCTTGTTTGGAATAAGTCTCATTACTAGGTTAGGCAGACTCACTTTGCCTCCCTGAAATTCTTGTAGTCGGACAGCAGTTGCCAGTTGTCATCAATCTCCTTCTGAGTGAACTCCAAGTCCCACACATGCAACTGGGGCTTGAGAGGGTACTTGTAGTCCCCACAGAGATAGAGGATGTGCAGCCGGGCAAACCGCGTGTTGGCTCCCTTGCAGTACGCTTTGACTTGGGAGAGCCACAGCCATTGGGAGCTGAGATCACTGACTGTATTGATGCTCTTATAGGTAGCCTTCACTTCATGGATGATCGTGACAACCATGTGCTTCCCGGATGTAATGATTACATCCACGGACTCCCCATCCGGGCTCATATAGATGTCATCCAGGAACATCTCTCCAGGATGCTTGATGACTCCCTGCGTGAACAGGATATTGAGTATGTACCACTCCTCCCAAGCGAGGCCGATGCAGATGCGGAGTATGGCTGTGGGATCAGTGATCTCCCTCTGATCGGCCATGCTTGGGACATCCATCCACTCCGGCTTTCCCAGTATCCCCATCTCAGTGGCAATGGCTCGAATGACACCACTGGCATGGACTCCCTTGGACCTGGGAGTTGGAGTCGGAGGAAGCTCCAACTTAGCCGAAGTGAAGGAGGCTTTCATGTTACGTCTGCACTACCTGTTGGCCTTTCAAGGTAGAGCCAAGCTGTTCAAGTAATGCACTCAACTGTGCATCGCTTGAGAAGTAAGTGTTGATGACCTTCTGGGCCATCTCCTGGCTGACCGCTTCCTTGACAGCCTTGAAGGTGCCCGTGCGGAGTTGCAGTTTGAGGCAAGTCGGGGACTTCTCAAGGACGGTTGAGATACCCGCCAGGGCTGCCTCTTCCACACCGTCATCCGTACCCGCAGAGGCAGGTGTGGCAGGTGCAGTGGCCCGTTGTGCTAGAGTGGCTGTGGCCGCAGGCTTGGCAGAGCCATTGGGCTTTACTTTTGGGGCCGGGGCTGCTTCCGGGATACCGCCCGTCCCCTCCCAAGGCTTGCCATCGTCCTTGATTTCGGAGACAACGGCAATCGTCCGGGGCTTGTCCTCGACTGCCGATTCCCCAGTCTTAGATATGAATGCCTTCCGGCCTTCTGGCTCCGGGACGTTGGCCATGTGTACCCACATCCCTTCCAGCACCGATAGATCGTCACTGAGGACACCGTTGGGCAACCCACTGTCTTGGAGGGACTTCACCAGGACTGCCCAGTTGGTGGATGCGTTGGGGGGTGTTCCCGGACCACCAGGGACAGGGACAATTCCCTTGCCTGTATCCGGGTTGGGAGCCCATGACTCATGGGCCTTGCTGCCGAAGGAGTAGAACTGATTGATGTCCTCTCCTCCACCCAGGGGAGCCATTGTAATCATGACTCCCAAACGGGCCGGGCCAGCCGGGGAGCCATCCGTCTTGGTTCCCTGAAACATCTGCACCGTCAAGTCCTTCCACACATAGTCACCCTCCGGCAGAACTCCTCCAGAGGAGTAACCGCTGAGATCACCCAAGTTGAATCCACTGCCTGCTGCTTGTTTCTTTACCGCCATGTTAACACTCTCCTATAGTCAGATTTGGACCTACAAAGCTGCTGGTGGTGCGGGAACTACATCTACTTTACGGAAATGGGAATGGAAACTCCTGGGAGCCAGATGCCCATATCTCGGCAGGAACCACGCCAGATGGTCATCGGCTACAAAGCCCTCGCACTGATCCTCGCGGCTCCTCATGCCCCGGCCAAAGGACTGGACCATAGACTGCATAGCCGAGTATGGCCCATACTCTTTGTCGTACTCCTGCCGGGCCTTGATGATCTTGCTCCGGCCATCGGGGAATGGAATCTTACAGATGAACTGCCACTCACAATCCTTGCCAGGAAAGTCATAGCCAGTGGATACGCTGGGACTCACCAGCACGGTGCCAGGACCAGCCTTGCGGAATACCTCTACCACAGTGGTAGGCAACTCACCACGGATGTTTGTGAGCATATTGGCGGCATAGCGGCTCCGGGCCAGTATGTCATCACGTCGAGCATAGCTGATGGTGTGGATGATCCCCTTCCGATCACGCCGTCTGGACATTATCTGATCCAGCCTGATCCAGAGCTGGCTCAGGTCTGTTGCTCTAACATCCACACGCATAGTAGGAATCCAATATATAGGACATCTCTTGCGATCAAAATCACTGTCAAACTCCTGGAACTGGAAGGAGCCTGAACCCAGTCCCAACATATACATGGTCTTGGGCCGCAGTGTGGCGCTGACGATTACAATCTTGGGCATTCTCAGCAGGAGTGTGCCTTCCGCGTATTGTGCCGGGCTGATGGGATCAAACTGGAATCCACCATCCACTTCATCCACCACCCAGTTGTTAGGCCGCGCTGTTGCCAGGATGGACAACCGCTTCACCAGTCTCTTGAGATGAAGGTATTGCTTGATCCACGATGCCTTGGGAGCATTCATCTCAAGCAGTTTGATCTCCGATTCAATCAGCCTGGACTGCGCCACATCCCTGGCCCGGCTTGCCCATATCTTCCAGCAGGTGAAGTTGTCCACTCCCACCGGATAGTCAACCTGGAGAACCTTCTCCACGTCATCATCACTGAGAACGATCTGCATGGCATTAGCCAGAGCATCGGGGGCATCGTGCCCCTCATCGAATACAACCTGTTCAAAGTGGGCAGTCCAGCTAGTCTCAAGCCTACTCGATGTAATCCACTTGGGATAGTTGGTGACTACCAGACTGCTACTCCGGGCGCGGAACTCAGCCTGAGTGTAAGGGCACTGCACGCTATCCTTGTAAGGGCACTTGGCACTGTGACCTTCCTGGCAGCTATAGTCATCTCTCAGACCGCAGGGGTAGTTGTTCTTGCCCCGGATGTCCACCATCCCTATCTCGCGGTAGTCTCTCATCAACTGATCCTGGAGCCCACGGGAATTGGTGACGATGCAGGTAGGTTTCTTGCTCAGCAGGGCATAGGCGACATACGCGGGGGACTTGCCAAACCCAGTAGGGGCAGACAGTGCTACTACCCTCTTGGGAGACGTAATCATTACGTCTATCGCCTGTTCCTGATTGGCTCGCCAAGTGGTGAACTTCTCAGGAAGCCCACATTCTATTGGGTTTGGTATTTTCACAGGGACAGATGGTATAACAAGGAGTTTAACCTGTCAATAGGAAATGTTGAAGCTAACTGACTTTTTCCACAGGAGGTGCTACAGGAGTCACAGGAACATCCATGGAGATGTAGGGCTTCCTGTTGAGGTTCTGCTGATCGAGGGCATGAACAAACTCGGGGAATCCCATACCGAGAGCGCGGGCGATCTTCTTGGCTGTCTTAAAGGTTGGGTTACGCTTGCCGGAGAAGATAAAGGAGAGAGCTGCTACAGTAAGGTTGGTGCGGAGAGATACGTGAGAGAGATTGATGTAGACATCACAGAAGAGTACGGATTGCCCGTTGGGTTTGGGCTCCAGACACTTTGTCGGCACCTTGTTAGCCATAGCACATACAGGCTAACACAGGATTAACTGCCTGTCAATCCTGAATGTTAATGGCGGGGCAGAGGAGTCATACCCCGCCATCTCCTATTACACCGTGACTTAATCGCTTCCAGCGGAGCGAGTCACTAAGGAGCTAGAAGCGGAGGCCGATGCCTGCCTCCAGATCAATACCATTCCCCAGCACTTGGCCTCCATGTGTCATCACCCCACCATTGACATATTTCAAGTCCAGTGGCCGGATGCACACATTGGTGCTGACGCAGACATCAAATCCCCCGCCAATCCCCACGGCTAGATGTCTCACTGTGATAGGGGATGTGGATGGAACAGTAGCGTGTGCCGTACCCAGTTCCGCGTTAGCGAACAGCTCAACCTTGGAGGCATTGGCCGCGTACTGAGTGGACTTGAAGATGGCCGTTGCTGGCAACCTGTACTCCAGACCCCCCAGAGTCACCGTGGTATTGGGGTCATTGAGGAGATATTCATCTGCCCGGATTGCGTAGTGATCGGACAGCCTTAGCTCCTGGGTGAGAGCGAAACCGTTGTTAGTCCCGCCATTGGCCGATGAAAAGCTGCCGTTGACGGCCACATTCCATCCTGGAAGTGTTTGGAGTGTGGGAGGGGGTGGAGTTGGCGGGGGAGCCGTCTGCTGGCCCATTACAGGAATAACCATAAGTAACAGAACAACCGCAAGCAATGTTGCCACTTTTTTCATTTCTACTCCTCCTTGAATGTAATCATTACACCGAGAGTTGCTGCAAAGTTGTGGACTCAGGGACTCCCAAGTAGGCTGCCACGTTCTTGGACCAGTTGGTATCACCACCAGAATACTTCAGTCCCACCTGTTCCAGAGTGTCCGTGAGTTTGTAGATGTGGGATCGGCCCGAGAGCATAAGCCCCACTTCATGGTAGAGTGCTTCCCATCCATCCTGGGGCCTTACGAATATCAAGACTCCTTCTTTGTTGGCTACTCCAGTTGTGGCATGACCGTGAGCGTAGGTGAGATCACCGGGGTTGTGCCAATCAGGATTAGAGCCCTCGGCTACGCTGATTGCTGTAGCCAGCCTTACCACCGGATTGGGCCAGAAATTCATGGAACTCACTCAAGGACTATTTGGAGGCGATGATCCTACGCAGCTCTCCAATCTGCATGAGGGCTTCACTGTGGCGGGACTCAAACTCATCCCTGGTTAGGAACTTCTCCTCCTCCACTTTCAATAGACGCATCTCCAGGTTCTTGATCTTCTCCCTGAATATCCCCCATTGAGTAGCGAGGCACACCACCCAGGTAAGGGCCACGACTGCGGCATTCCAGACTACATCCATGTTCATTTTTTCCCCTCTAAGTCTTTCATTCCGCCTGGAATATGGACCTTATCCAAGTTGGCTGCTATAGCGTGGAGGAAGGCATAGAGCCACTTGATCCAGTAATTGGTACCCTCGTATGGAGGCATAGAAGTGACAAGGGCGGATATAACGTAGTGTCCCCCAGCTCCTATAAATATCATCCAGTAGTTGTGCATCCCTCATGCCTCCCAGATGTAATGATTACACTACTTCAGCTTCCTCAAATTCTCCCTGGCCTCATTCTTTTCTGCTGCTGTGGCTGCCGGATCATCGAGGACTCTCTGCCATCTTCCCCTGGCTCCTGCGCGTATCTCCACACCGGATATGGAGGATGCAGGCTCATGGACCCCGACTGTTTGTCTAGGGGGAACTGGGGTGCGCGGGCCAGACTCTATGGGAAAAGGCTCCCGGTAGTTTGGTCCTTCCACTCGGGCCAGTTTGCCCCCCTGAGTCATGGACTCTCCTACGCGCACTGCAGGAAGTTCCGTGTTGTGTCCTCCTATGATCGGTTGCCCGATTACTTCCCTCAATGGCTGCCCCTCACCTGTCCCACCAATAGGGGGTAGTATTCTCTGACCTGCTGGGGGGAATGGGTGGGCTCCTAGCAGTTCTTCTGTGGGAATCTCTTCTGGGTATCCTATCCTCCCGGCCATGTTGAGAGCTTTGGGGATTAGCCTGTTGGGATTATTGAGTCTTCCAAGAGTATCGGAGGGCCGGGCATAGAAGTCCACCCCCCGTGGACTGATGAAGGTGCGAACTGTATTAGCCAGCCTAACATGGAGGGGCTGCGGGGTGGGAACTTTGGCATTCAACACACGGTCCTCGTAGTTCCTGAGTGCCCCCCAATCCAACCTGGCATTCTGGAACTGAGCCCCCAGTGTATCTCCACCTTCTTGGGATATGGTGTCGAACATCTTATCCCGCAAGCCATTCAACTCGGCTACCTTGCCTCTCAGTGATGGATCACCAAGGAGAGCCTGAGACTGTTCATTAGCATCCATATTCTGGAAGCGTACTACGGCCTTGTCATTATTCAGCTCCCGAACACGATCAGCCATCTCCTTGACCGTCTTGGTCTGCCCTTGATACAGATCGGCCAGCTTGTCAGTGGCATGAGCACGGGGAGAACCCAGCTCTCTATCCGTATCACTGACAGTCCCCCTGATCTTCTCAGCCAGATCGGTAGTAGGTCTGCGGACCTGTCCGTAGCTCTCAACCACAGGTTCCACATTCTCATCCCAGATATTCTGGGCAGCTTGTCGGGCTACGTGAGCCCCACGTAGAGCCCCACCCTCGCCAGTCTCAAGAGGAGTCTCCTTGGTGTAGGGAGCAACACTGCGGGCTACCCGGTTGAACTCAGAGTGTATCTGAGGTTGCTCTCCAACGGGCATATCTCGGGGGAATAGAGCCCGGTTGGACAGTCCTTCAGCCTTCTCGACTGATGGACCTATCATATTACCGATAGCCTCGGTGCCCCGGCTGGCTAACTCGGCAGCTTCGGGGGCAGCAGCTATGGCAGATGTCACAGGATTGTTGACAATCCCGGAGCTGGTGCCCATAGGCTTTCCCGCTTCCTGCCCACCCAGTACTAGTTCCTTTATCCCCCGAGTTACATCCCCAACACGGGACAGGATGGGATGCTCAGCTCGGCCCTCCTGGGTATAGTTCTCAATAGGCTTGGTAGACCCCAGAACGGATTCGGTAGCGGCAGAGTCAGCATCCAGAGGATGGACAAATGGAAAGTGTGTGTTGAATGCAGAGTGAAGCAGGTTGAGTGCGGCCTCGCTGACCTTGCCAGTTGTGGATGGTGCTGCACCGATGGTGGATGTATCCTGGATAGGAGTGCCAGCCTGATCCCACTTTATCTGGGGCTGATCTGAGGGTGCAGGCTTAGCGGGCTTAACGTCCTCGTCATCCCACTGTATCTGGGCTGGGCTGCTCATTGAGATATAATCCTTCCACCCTTGACTATTACCTTTGTTCCATCTGGGAGGGTTCCAGTGCTACCATCCGCTTTCCCGGCTGGAGCTGGACCTAGATCGCGCCCATCAACTGGAGGACCACCTTGGGCTCCAGCGAACTGCTGAATCTCACTGAACTTCCTCTGATCCTGTTGCAGCCTGTTGCGGGCCAGCGCAACCATTGACTCCATCTGCTGAGGAGTGAGGACAACTCCAGTCAGATAGCCATCATTACCAAACCGGGCTTGGATGCGGCCAAGCCATGGGGCGCTGGCCTCGGCCTCATTGATAAGGGCTTGGTTCATGCGGGTGCCCTTCTGGAGTCCCATCGTCATTCCCAGGTGGTTGGCAAGCAGGGACAGCATGGCTTGCTGATCCCCTCCCAAGGCTGCCTTCAGGTTCTCCTCCATCACATTCAACCTGGATGTGGAATCCTGGAGATCACCATAGGACTTCAGGACAAATGGATTGACCTTCCCGGCTGTGATGTGGGCTCTCTCAGTAGCCATCAACTCATGGGACCGGGCTATGGACTGCCGGACAGCATTGGTCTGGGCAGCAATCCTCTCCTTTGTGGCATTATCCAGACCAGCAATAGTTTCCTTGGAAGTATTAGTTTCCTCGGTGCGCTTGTTGGCTCCCTCTTGGGCCATGCCAGTAGTGGTGATCTTGGTTTGATTAGCTCCGGCTGCTCTCTCATTAGCACCCGCCTGGGTGATGCCGGTCCCTATCAGCTTCTCGGCATCCTTCCGGGGGACGGAATAAGTGACCCCGTCGAGTGTAATCATTACATTCTCACCCATCTTCCGGGCAGCCTCAGCCTGAGCTTCCGTTAGCCCAGCCTTGGCAGTAGATTCCTGTAGGGCAGCATTAGCCTGCCGTTCCTTCTCACCTTCTTCAATCTGCTGCTCCTCATCAGCGGCCTTCTGTCTCCATCCTTCCGTTCCCAGTCCCCCGGCTGCCTCTATGGCTGAGCCAATCCGGGTAGCCCCACCAAGAGTATCCAGTATCCGGCTTATGCCATGATACTCGGGTCTGGGAGTGCGGGGAGCTGGTATGATGGGAGTTGATCCCACAGGGCTGGCATAGGGAGCTGCCGGAGCTGGAATATCAGGGGCAACAGGAATGGGAGTGCCTATCGGGGCAGCAGTAGGCTGCCCAGCAACAGGCTGCCCAGAGGGTTGTCCAGAGGGTTGTCCAGAGGGTTGTCCAGAAGGTTGCCCGGATAGAGGCTTGGCAGCCGGGGGAGGCTGTAGCAACCTCTTCTTCAGCTCATCATCCAACAGGTCGGGATCATCTAGGATTTGTTGTGCCATGTTATACCTTTTTTGGTGAGAACAGCCCACCTACCGCGCTTAGAACCCCACTGAGGGTTTGAGCCCATCCGGGGGATGCGTTAGTCTGAGCGTTGATGTCCCCAGTCCTGATGCCCTCATTGGCAGTCTGGGCTCCCACGTTGGTATTGTACAGACTGTTGAGAAGGTTAAGCCCGGCCATCCTCTGCTGATTGGCAAAGTTGGCATTCTGAATCCGGATTCCCCCGGCTTCCTGGCCTCCGGCTACTCCCTTATCTCTCGCCAGAGTATCGAGAGCCCCAGACACGCCAGCAGTATTCCCAGCTCGGGCCGCTGTGCGGTTAATCTGGTTGCCAGCCCCAGTAAAGGCTGCATTGACTCCTCCCATCTCGGCATTAGTGATAGCCGATAGAGTAGCAGGATCATATCCCTGTGAATTGACTAAACTGGTAGCTTCTGGAGTAAGATTGCCATACAACCCAGCAGCATTAGACCCATACTGATCCGCGTTACCCGCAGCGGTTGACTGGGCTTGCTGGGCTTCTTTTGTTGCTGCACGAGACATTTATTGCTCCTTCCCGTTATCAACCGAGTCCAGAAGATCAGCATGTTCTATGGCCCTCTTGGTATGGTCCACTCCCCAAATCTTAGGGGTGGTGTTGAGCCAGTGGGCCAGAGCCTTGGCCCACCTTATCTCGAATTTCCACTTGGGAGTCCAGCCGTCCGGCTTTCCAGCACCGATGGCAATCCTACCTACTTCAGAACTGATTGTCTCTTGATAGGTGCCCCAGATTGCGGATGCAATGGTCCTATCCAGATTGTATAGAGTGGCACCAATCCTGTTCTTCTTCTTAGCCATTCTGTATCACCTTGAAATAACACTGCCACTCAGGACGGCAGGGACTCCATCCCATCTTGGATAGTCTCCGGCCAAACGTCTTATTCAACTGAGGGGGGATAAAGGACACAGCCTCCATCGCTCCCTTCTCAACGGCATCTTCCCGGCACACGGATTCCAGTTGCCGGAGTGCTTCCATCCTCCAAGCCGGGTTTCTCCACTTCGGGTCGCAGATCAGGTAAGCCTCCGCATTCAACTTCAGGAAGGCTGCCATTGCTATACCGTCCGGGCTATCCACTACCCGCTTGGAGAAGAACTCATTCATGCCTGGAAGGTAGTAATCAAACCCGGAGTTGTGGTACAGCTCCTTCAGCCTATCCAGGTCCGACTCCTTGTACTCTCTGACTTTCATCTACTTCTTCTTGGGCTCTACCCGGTTTCCCTGCACCGGAGTTACGTTAGCATTGATGTATTCCAGAATGGCCTGGATAGCCTTCCCGGTTGGAGGGTGATTCAAGTGAATGTCGGCAAGTTGAGGGATGCTCAGCTTTTGCGGCTTACTCAGGTTTCCCATAGGTTCCCCATAAGGATCTCAAAGTGTAATCATTACACTAATTGACCCCTCTGACTGGGGTGATTATCTCTCTCTGGATAGTGGCTATCATCTTGGACAGATTGAACCAAGACCCCACGGCATTTGTCTCAACCAAGATGGACATCCTCTCCCCAATGTAGTTCACATTCTTCTCGAAGTCCCACGGAGGGGGATTCTGCAATGGTGATGGTGTCAAGGACACAGCCCTCTGGTTCTGTGGGCCATAGATGGTCATCAGGAGAGAGCCCACACCATAGATGTATCCGGTCAGATACTTGAGGAGTTTACGGTGCGCCCCAAGCTGGAGCTGCTGCTCCTCCATTGATTGCGGGAAGTAGGCTGTCTGGTACTGAGAGTGGATTGCCACTCCATCATCTGATAGCTGATTGACATCCTGATCGTACACCTTCCCAGTCCCGGTAGCATTCCCCCGCAGAAGATGATAGGAGCCATCCGTGCGGATAGTGAGTGCTCCACAGTTCATGGACAGATTCCAGATGGTCCACTTTCGGGACTTGCCGGGAGCCATGACTCTATCCGGGGCATAGATGGAGTAGTAAACCTGCGGGTGTGCCGCAATGTCCTGCCCGCTTACCTGCCCCTCCGCATTGGCGAGCTGAGCGTAGTCACAGACAAACTCGGCATTAGGAACAGTGCTGCCATCCACAGGAGCGCCGATATGGATGCGCTTGTTGATGGTATCCACCACCACGTAGATAGTCTGATCGTAAGCCCAGTTGATCCGATCCCAGTCTGGTTGAATCTCCTGGCTGATCTTGACAGGCTCACCACCCCAGAATATGTAAACCCCGGTCTTATGGGCTATGATGGCCCAGCTATCTCCTATTCCCACTCCACGGGCAGAGCCAGTTCCCATAGTGGCCGATACAGTATTGATGGTCCAACTGGATGGTTCATTGGATCCATCGTCAGCCGTGGAGAACAATCCCAGTTCCTTGACCATGTACAGCTTGTTATCCAGGAGATTGAAGGTAGCCTTGACAGCATACCCATTCTCGGCCCCGACATTCATAATCCCCGTAAGCTGGTTGTAGCTCTCCGGGTCAAGGGCATAGGAGCACCGGACTTGGGTGTTGTAGTAAGGCTGGTTGGTGGGGAATATCTCCAGGCAGTCTACATCCACCCATTCTCCCAGAGTAGGAGTGCCAGCTCCGGTGACTATCAGAACAAGATCAGCCGGGATGGTCGCCTGCGCGTTCATCACAGGAAGGATGAACTCAGAATACTCAGTGCCAATCTGAGAGTGGTCTATCTGGACATAACCTAGAGTGCCTCCACCATTTGCACTGTAGAACTCAATCACTACTTGCCCAGCTACAAGCCCAGCACTTTTCTGGAGTCTTACCCTCATTGAATAGGCAGTATTGACAGAGAGGATAGGAACTCCCAGGTAATCCTGATAGGCGGATTGGGATATAGTTCCCGGACTGATAGTTCCATCTCCAGTGATCCGGTAGGCATCCCCCCAATAAGCATCGGCGGATTTACTACCTCCAGCAGATGCGTATGACCAACCAAGTGGGGTGTTACCATTCCATCCACCATCAAAGGACAGATTGATGAAGTTCTGTACCTTGGCTCTCTCTCCACACCAGAACAGCCTCCCGGAGTAAGCTGTCACCTGAGAGCACTCACCCAGCTCTACCAAGTTGAACAGATCATCTCCCGGCTGGCCGTTAAGGAGAACAGCATCGGAGAAGTTCACAAGGTAGGTGGTGGTGACATTATCGTTTATCACCATTGAAGGGTAAGTGAGATTGGCATTCACCACTACCGACCCATCAAAGTAAAAGAATGATCCCGTAGTGGCCGGGGGAGTGATGACGCTCGTGAACAGCAGCACTCGGGCTATCACATTTGGAGGGCCGATGGGGATGTTATTCAACTGGGCCTGCAACCCTCCGGCAGCAGTCCAAGTGGCCCACGGGGAGGGCTTGGTGATGTAGTTCTCCCTGGTGATGAATGCCACAGACACCTGATGCACCCCGGCATCTATGTCTCCACCTACACCAATGGTGCCGTTGCCAGAGTTACCCTGGTTGTAGACAGGAGCGTAGGCCGTTATGGTTGTATGGCCGCCACCATTCACTACAGCCCGGACATTCCAAGTAGTGTTGTAAGCTGCCACTCCAGCTCCGGCTACAGTAGCCTCACTATAGATTGGGAAGGCATCTGCAAGCCCTGTTGTATTGAAAGCGGCAATGCCAAAGTACATCGTGCCCCCACCAGAGTTGGCAAGGCCCGTGGCAGTGATGTAGAACTGAAATTGATTGGGGGGCAATACAGCCGTGACCACAGCAGTCACGTTGTATCCGGGAACGGGATCACCCGTGTACTTGACGCTATCTCCCACTTGCAATCCCCGGAGTCCCAGGTTGGCTCCAAAGATAGTGAGGAGAGGCAGGGTCATGGTCACTGTGACCGTGTTACCATCCTGAGTAACGGACGATACAGCCTGTCCGGGAACAGGGAGGATTCCACTCGGGGAGGCTTCCAGATCAAAACTGTTATTGTAGTCTGCTACCGATGGTGGGGCACCTGGACCACCCTGGCTTACCCTATCGAAGTTGGCCCCATCCCACTGCCGGGGGATGTCCACTCCAAATCCAGGATGGGCAGCAGCCGAGAATGCCATCCACTCCCTATTGATAAGGGAGTCAGACTGGCATAGGCATCCGGCAAGGACAGTGCCGATGAGGGCAGGGACTCCCGGAGGCTCGGGACACGGAGTCTCATCCCGCATATTCCCCAGACCATCCAGGGACAGGAGATGGAAGATGTCCATTGAGTCCACAAACGTTTTGAGGTAGTTGACTGTGGGATTCCCGGCAAACGGGGCAGCATAGAAAGGCTTCATCCCTGGACGTGTGCCAGTCCCGCTGCTGGTGCCGGATGGATTGACTCCGGCAAAGGCTATATCCCTGTTATATGGGGAAGCACCGAGAGGAAGGGCTTGAGGGTCTAGCAGACCACTGACTAGACCCCCAAAGTTCGGGATAGGCAGGTCTACGCTGATGTTGTCTGGACTGGGCATGTAATGATTACACTTACTTTCTGGAGGAAACTACTTACCGGGGCCAGAGCACTTCGGCGTTAATGATGTCATTCAGGGCATCATTGCCTAAAGCGCCATTGGCATACTCAGTACCAGCAGTGGCGAATATCTTCAGGAGCCAATTGGTGGGATCAGTGCCGGGGACGGCTACATACTTCCCGCCATTAGCATTGACTCCTCCGGCTGGACCACTCCCGGAGATAGTCACGGCACATGGACCTTGAGCTAGACCCTGAGCTGCGGGGGGAATGGAGGATGGATTGGCTGGTGCTCCTCCACCATTACTCCAATCCAGAGCAATACCGTTGGCAGCGTAGTTCCCGGCCTGAATCTGGAGCTGGACCCTGACCTTGATGAACCTGTCCCCAGCCTCAAAACTCCTCTGGTCGAGGGGATTACCATCAAATCCCATTACTTTTACGGCTAATGCCATGTTTCCTCTCCTTGTCTAAGTGTAATCATTACACCTTACGGATTCCTGGGTGGGACAAAAGATGGCCCTCCACGGGGATTGCCATAACTCCTGCGGGAAATAGCCTCCCGTTGCTTCATCCGGGAGCTGCGGGTAACTATCTGGTTCAATCTCTCCGCAGCCCGGCTCTCTGCCATCTTAGCGGCATCGGGATTCTTGCTGGACAGGTAGGAGCTGACCATGTAGTAGGCCAAGCATCCTGTGGCTCCCCGGAAATAGAGAGTATCGTTGACAGATGAGAACTGAGGCAGAGTGCTTGTGTACCGGAGCCTCACGTCATTGGACTGGGTAGCTCCTGGCATATAGAGGGCATCAGTCCTCCACTCCCATATCCTGAAACGCAACCCAGGCAGGACAGATGGCAGACCATCCGGCCTCTCTGTCATCTCTACCCAGTCCTCCAGCTCAGCAGTCTGCCTCTCCCACAGGAATAGTGGCACCAGGAGATCGGTAGGGAGCTGGGGAGCTAGGTGCATACCAGCCCCATCATTGTATCCAGTGTCAGACACACTAACTTGGGTAGCCGGGTCGGACACATCTGGAGTAGCTGTGAGGGGAGTGAGAACAGTCTCCTTCACAAATGTCCCTACTCCATGATTGTTGCACTCCTCGGTAAACCACTCCAGGGCATCATTGAGCAGGGGCAGCATGAATGCTGCCGAGTCGGTGAGGATTTCACCAGCACTGGAGAACAGCATGTCATTGGCGATGGCCCTGATGAGAGTGGTTACAGTCTCAAGAGTGACGTAGGCTGAGCTAGGAATTACTGGCAAGGTAGACCCCGCAGCGGGGAGGTTGGGTGCTCCCCTCGCGGGGCCTGCCCCGCGATGTCAGTGCTGATAGTGTACACAGAATGAACAACTCCTGTCAAGGGGTTATTTCAGGCTGATTTGTTTGGCTCCGGGGGCTTTGGGCGTCTGGGATCAATGTCCACTCCGGGAGGGACATCCTCCAGACGCTTCATGCCGAGAGCCACTGCATCCGGCCAGCGTCCCGGCTGTACTGCCCCGCAGTACGGGACGGCGTGCATAACGGTGCCAGCGGGGATTCTCTCCTGGCATCCCACACAGTCCACCATCTTGCGAGTGGGCTTGTCCCAATCCACCCTCTGCCCCAGATACTTGGCAGAGCGGCGGTGAGTCTCATTGATCTCATTGAGATGTCCAGCAGCAGCGTGACGATTCCCTTCCGTGAGGAGTCTCTGACATTCTGCTGTGTAGATTTCAACAGCCCTCTTGACTTCCTCCTTGGAGGGGGGATCAGTCTCCGACACAAACCATCCTATCTTCCTGCGGTCCCAAGCTGCATTCATACCAGGGCCGATCTTGAGGATAGCATCCACGATCTGCTTGCCGGATGTGAAGGTGTGTTCCGTCACATCCACCTTGGCTTCCTCAAAGAAGTAGATTGGGTTGATGACGCAGGGTGGTCCATAGGATTCCCCTTCCGGGCACGCAACAATCTCAAACTTCTGGAATCCCGGCCCCAGATCAACAATCTCTCCATACTCGGAGATGCTGTAGATGTACAGCTTGGGCTCGGTTGGCAAGTCCTTGGGGACCATCTTCCGAGTGAAGCCATACAGCTTCTTGGCGTTAGTGGTTATGGTTTCCTGCACCTGCACCCCATCCAGCACTCCGGCCCGCGCAGCTTCTGAGCGGGTAAGAGTGGCCGCTATTTCATTCTTGCTAGGAGGCATTTAGTTCTCCTTCTCCTTGTGATTTGGCATTGCATGATCCGACTGTGCGAATCCTCTTCGATTGGCCGGGAGCGGGATGTAATCATTACACTTTGCTTCCGGCACGGAACACCGACTATTGGTCCCTCCTTGCCAGCTAGTGGGCTGTACGGCCAGTTTGGGCCGCATTGCATTACGGACACGCTCCCCCACTATCTTGTTCCTGATCTGGCGCTTGATGTTCTCCCGCATGAATAGAGCACCCATCTCTGCCAGATTGGACACATCCTCAGACTTGAGGAGGGCGTATATCTGCCTCTCCAGAAGGAATACGTTGGGCTCCAGCGGGATGTATTCTCCAAATCCCACTTGGCAGGGCATACACCATTCAGTATCTTCGGGCTTCATGTGGGGGCACTGAGCCAAGTAGAACACATGCTCATAATCCCCTCGGCTAGGGTAATCCCCCATCGTGTGGAGCTGAGCCACTTCATCCCATGTGTTCCTATACCACTCCTCCCGAGTGCCATAATACTCCGGGCCGCGCCATCTCTCCATGTGCCAGCGATGGGGATTGTACTTGAGGAGAGTCCTCACTTCAGCAATCTCCGTCACCACTCCCCGCTTGTTGCCACTAGGGTCCGTGACATAGACAACGTGCTTGAACATTCCACCCACTTGATAAGTCCGGCTTCCACCCCACACGACACGGAAGTTAGGTTCCCCGTAAGGGTTCAGACCCCCCTTGGATGTAATCCTGTCCGATACCCACTTGGGAACTTCCCGTATCTCAATTACTGTATCCATCTTGACTCCCCTGTAATAAAGTGGGTGATCTCTAGGCTCTCTCCTCGTAAGAACCTCGGCATCAGGTGTTTTCTCTCACCATCTGCCTTGAGATCACCCACTCCCTGTGACAGCGACAGCTTCTTAGTGTCCGAAGTAGCCCGTGGGAATGCCGTTGCCAGTGCTATACACACCAGCGCGCAGATTCTCACTGGCTATGTTCCAACCCCACCACAAATACGTGATGAAGCTCGCAGCCAATCCACCATCATTCCCGTAGATCGGGAACAATGTCTGCCCGTTGACTTCATAGAAGTCAAGAGGCTGGATTTCTGCACGGAACCAGTGTTCCAGCGGGAGCCCATCAATACGGCCCGGCTGAGCGTGGATATTGGCGAAGATGGGCCTCCCTCCGAACGTCTTGGGAGGAGTCTTAGCCAGCATATCCTGGGAAGAGCCACCCTTGAGCTGGTTCTGGATGACTTGGGAGACGATCAATCCAATGTTCTCAATGGCAGCTTCCTGGTCCACGTTCATGTGCCACACAAACTTGGACGCATCGGGGGATTCGATACCCATCGCGGTGCGAACCAGGTTGATGAGCGCCCGGCAACGCTGGGGGGTGATGAAGGCATTATTCCCAGCGATGAACGGGGTGGATAGACGGCCAGGGTAGGCAGCTCTCTGGATTCCCAGATAGTTCCCCACACTGGAGCTGAGCTGGAGGTAGTTGACTCCATTCAGTGAGGATGAAGCCACTGAGGGGCCAACACATCCACTCACGGATAGAACGTCCGTGGCGATGGTTCCAGCCGGGATGGGGGTCGTGGGATCGGCAGTGATCGTGTTGGCGATGGCATCGGCTGTGAGGATTTGGAAAGTCCCTCGCAGAACGCCAGCAGCCGTAAATACCTGCACGATCTGGTTATCGAAGAACTGATTGGCATTGTTGACGGTCAGGACTTGACCGTTCACGGCTGTCACCGTGTCCAGTGTTCCCGATCCATCCCCATAAGCCAACAGTGCTTCAATGCCCGCCCGGAACTGTTCCATCATCCGGGTCATCTGGCGGGTGACGTAGTTCTCAACCGCCTTTTCCTTGTCGTCGGTAGCGATCTCGGCCAACGCAGTGTATTCAACCGCGAAGTTGAAATAGAACTGGTTGATGAGCATCACTTCCGTCTTGAGGGCACTCCCGCGTCCCAGGTTTCCGCCATCAGGATTGAATTGATTGATGGCTCCCCCAGCCGTGATCTCAACGGGAGCGCGGTATGCTCTCGATGATACCGTCTGGAGCCCCTTCGCCTTCTTCTGGACCATGCCCAACAGGGTATTGTCCACCTGATAGAGAAGGGGAACTTCGGGCCGCACTGCCTCAATTTGCAGCGCGATTGCATTCTGATTTGATCCTGGTGCCATATGGTGTCTCCTGGAGCGCCCTCAAAGTGTAATGATTACACTTCCACTATGCCTTGAGATGCGCCCACGTTACCTTTCTGCCGTCCTTGAGAACGGCTCTCTTGGAAATGATGTCACTGTTGGATGTCAGTGACCTGTTGATCTGCTCTGGAGTAGGACGCTCATTGACAGCAACCCATCCCTGTGGTGCCCTGGGAGCTGGCTGTTGCCTTCCTCCCCCCTGGCCGTTTCCTTGATCTTGGCGTGGAGTCCCGGAAATGAGCCCATACCTGCGGGCCACTCGCTTGACCGCTTCGGGTAACTCACGGGCAAAGCGGGCCTTTGTCAGCCGGCGAGCCGCTTGGGAGTCTCCTCGTTCCAAGTGCCTGTCACGTTGGCTCTTGAATGAGGAGTCCGCTTCCACAGCCCGGTTGGCTATGGCAATGGATTCCCTAAGTAAGTCCATCCTGTCGTCGGCATCAATCTTGCGGTTCTTGAAGAAGCTATCGAATACCTTGGTAGCTTCCTCAACCACAGTATTGATTGTCTCCGATCGGTAGGACTTCAGGAACTCCTGCTGCTGAGCCTGTTCCGACTGATCTTGCTGCCGTGCCCTGTCCGCTAAGAGGGTTTTCACCCGTGGGTCCTCGGCTTTACGGGCCACTTCCCCAATGCTGTCAAACCACTTCTTGAATCCATCCACGAGGGCTAAGGATGTCTCCTTGTTGCCAGTGGATATGGATTCCGCGAGTGCCTTGAGAGCATTGCCGAATCCCACACCCTGAAATTCATCCTCCCATAGCCGGGCTACCGTGGACTTGTAGCCTTCCAGATCACGGGCCTTGAACTCATCAAGCATTGGCTGGACGTGAAGTGCTGCGGCAATCGCATCCTCTTCCCACAAATCCTTGACGAATGCCGGATCACCCTTGAGGAATTGTTTGGCTGCTTCCTGGAAGAACTGTCCTTCCTCTTGCAGCTTCTCAACTCCTTCAGCTCCCCCCAATGACTCAAAGACTTCATGCTCCTCCCGTGCGGCTTGGGCGGTTGGGTGGACTGACCTTCTATCCCGCAACTCAAACAGGTCCGTTTTGGCTCTCTTGTACGCTTCCGGGTTGCTATCCTTCAGCGCCCTCATCCATTGCGGAATTACCCTGCCATCCTCGCGGGATTCTCCACCTTCCCCTTGACCTTCACCCTCTCCCGGCTTGGGTGGTTGACCTTCATCACCATCCGGTTGACTCCCTTCACCCTGGCCCTCCACAGTTGACGTTGCTGTGGGGTCCAGCTCGATACCCGGAACTATAGGCTCCGTTCCTGAGCCAGCTCCAGCTATCGGGTTTGGTTCTGTTCCCATGTGTTCTCTCCGTGCATCCCCCGTTTTCCTAGTTGTCTAGGCTGGGATCGGTTCCCAGATGGATGCGGAACTTGTAATGATTACACTCCCGCAGGTGCAGCCCCCGCTGCCTGGGGAGGAGTTGCCGATGGCGGTGACATCGGGGGTGCTCCTCCCGGCGCTGGGGCTGCATGTGGAGCTGCCCGGTGGGGTGGTACCGGAGGCACTACCGGAGGCGGTGTCTGCGCCTGTAGCGCCTGCTTATGCTCCAACCCATGCAACCTCACGTTCTCAAATCCCTTCGGATTGGCTTTCTTAGCTTCCTGCCCCTTCTGGCTATTGATCCAGATGACAACCGTTAGGAACTCGGCAGCATTGTTGTCATAGACAGGATCAATAGGAATGGTGCTCTGTGTAGTGGGTGGAGGCTGGATAGTCTCAATAGTTTCAGGCTGCAACGGATTTGGCACTTGGGCCGGAGGAGGCTGGACCACATTGGGAGGCTCGGCAAGCAGAAGGTTAATCTCAACCATCTGCTTCCTCCAGCTATTCTCATCCGGGAGGGTCAAGTCCTCAAGACCGATCAGCTTCTTTGCCAAGTTCTGATTCTCTGGGTTGGCAAGAATGGCCTTCAGAGTTGGATCGGTATTGCCCTCCAGCATGAGCTGCATATATGTGTTGCGCTTGGAAATCCAGGACTCGGGATAGTTCTCATCCGCATTGGCAAAGCAGCGCACCTTGCCATTGAGATCACCAACCCGGACGGCCACAGTCTCAATCTCTCCGGTCTGTGATCGGATGCCCATCCTCCAATCAGACTTCCTGTTCCTAGCTGAGCACCGTACAGCCTGTTCCATCATGCGGGCATAGAATCTCTTGAGGGTGCGGAATGGCAATCCAACCCGGCCCATGGCAGCAGCCTGTTGGATGGAGAGAGCCTTGCCACTCTTGTCCCCTCCCGTGTCGGCCCCAAACAAGATGGAAGATATGCCTGTAAGGAACTCCGGCACATCTGTCATCAGCTCCTTGGTGAACTGGAGCATATCCGCGCTAACTGTAGCTGTTGGCTCAAATGCGAAATGTGCAGCAATGGTATCCCCAGCAGGCAGTTCACTCATGTTCACCCCATACCGGGCTCCGGGGCTGGACCGCTGCCGCTTCATGCCATCTATATCGAACAGCTTGTCATCCCAGTAGGAAGCGGGGAGGGTTTTCTCATATACATCCTGAGTGGCGTTATTGAGATCGTTGACACGCTCCTGGACGGATATGAGGCAAGTTCCCTTGGCATTCCTGAATGATCCGTCCCCCTCCATGATGTTCTCTACCACCCACTCATCATCCATAGTGGCATCACGGGAGCCTGTGTAGACTCCGTTATCCACTTCCACATAGATACCATGAGGGAACAGGGATTCTAGCTGATCTCTCTTATCTTCCTCAACGGTATCCCCCATGAGAATGGATGGGCGCATCCAGGTGCGCTGAGTTGTCACCAGATGGGAGTAGGCATCCCCGCCAGCAGACCGCATGGAGATTCCCTGCTTGACCGAGATGCGGGCAGTCCTCTCATACACATCCTGGCCGTTCCCACTGCTACCCCCTTTGATCTTCTTCCAGTAATCTACCGGGAACGCACGTTTTCTCACCTTTTCCCGGACGGTTGACACATGGTACTCCTTGGAATACTGAAGGTATGGATACTCACAGTCCTCTTCATAGATGACCGGAATCTTCACCTCCATTGACCCCTCAATCGTCTGCATCTCGCGGGGAGTATTGGTGCGCTTGTCTACTTCCCAGCGAGTCCACCCGTGTATCCGGCCATCAGTCCAGGCGTAGTAGGCAGCCTTGGTCATCAGCTTAATGGGGTCATTCTCATGCTGGATCAGCTTGCGAAGAGGCTCGGCAGCCTTGGCTGTCTCCATATCAGCTGGTTCTTCTGGGTCTTCCGGCTCAAAGCGCACATTAGGCACGCTCTGAGTGATAATAGCCATGAAGGACTCACCAAATCCCTGATACATATTGGTCGAGTACAGCAGGGCACTGTCCCTATCCCCCTCGTTGTTCTGGCTATTGTACCCTGCTGGACCAAACATGATCTCCCAGCACTCTCCACCCCAGTTCCACTTTAGGTGCTGCATCTCCCGCCAGAACATTCTGGCCTTCCAAGCCTTCATCACTTCCAGTCTGCGGGGATACTTGAACTCATTGCAGACATTCTCAGCCAGCTTGACAAGGGTGGTCTGTAACTCTTCCGGCAGAGCCTCATTCCACTCCCCATAGTTAGGGGCTTCTTGTTCCTGATCCTGCTCAGGTTGGTTCTGCTCAGGATCGTCCGGGACGGGCTGCTCGATTGGTGGTGTGGCTGCCGTTACCATTTTCCCCTTCTTACCATATGGGAGATGACCAATCCCTTCGCTGGCATGATCTCTGCCAAGCATTAAGTCTACGGGCGTGGCGCATAGGGTGACTGATGTGTTTTGTCTCTGATTTTGTCTCTGGCTTAGGTGTAATGATTACACTTTCCTCCTCTGCCTTGGCGAGCAATTCCCTCTTGATATTGATGAGGGCATTGATGGCTTTGGGAGGAAGTGTCATGTAAGTAAATTGTCCACAATCATCTCGGCTATGCCGTGAATCTCAAATACCATCTTGGATGGATCAGCCTTGTCGTCCAGTTGGATGGCTATCCCATCCGCTACCCCTAGCGGGGGCTTGATGCAGGCTACCCGCACGATCTGCCTGCCGAGAGGGCCAGGAGTTGGTCCAATCTGGATGGACTCCGGTATTTCTGCCAGAGCGTATAGCTCCTTATACCTATCCGGGTGGATACGGAGGGTAAGGAACCGTGGAGGGGCCAGCTTCTTTGCTCTGTGGTACAGATCAATAAACAGGGTGGGAGTCAGCTTGGCCCCGGCTGCGTTGACAGTGAACATTACTGGACTTTTGTTGAGTCTGGGGCCGGATTGAGAGCCAGAGTCTTAGGACTGAGCCTCTTCTCCAATGCTTCCACTCTCTGCATGAGAGGCTTCACTACCTTATGGAACAACTCCTTGACGGACTCGGGCTCAACTACCGGAGCCGTGCCCACTCCATGCTTGGCCGGATCAAACGGGATCTGAGCTTTGATACGTTCTTCCTGTTCGGCTTTCTCTCGGGCCGCTTTCTCTGCTGGTGACTCTGCCATCTTCATTCTCCCTTCATCGAAAGTGTAATGATTACATCTACTAGAGAGGCTTCCAGTGACGCTTAGCCATCCGTGCGAAGTTGGCTTCCTTCTTCTCCGTGCCGGACGCTGAGCTGCTGTGTAGGACGTGCTGGGCTTCAGACCCAACACTCCTGCCGGACTTCTTGGCTCTGCGGGTGAACTTACCCACAGTGCCCTTCCTCTCCATCCTTTCCCTTGCTGCCTGTAGCCACTTCGCCATCTTTATCCTCCTCCAGCACTCTTCCAGCCCCTCCTCTTTTTCTCCACAGCCTTGAGCCTCTTCTCGGCTTGGGGCTTAGGCCGACTAAGGCTGCTGTGCTGGACTTTGTGTGGAACTCCGGCTACAACAGCCGTGGTCAAGTTGGGAGCCGGGATTCCGTGAATATGTCTATAGGCGTTCCACTTCCTATAGGCATTCTCTGACTTGAAGTTCTCGGTTGGCATTACTGGTTCGGAGTGGCGAGGATATATCCGAATGCCTTGACGTGGAGAGCCCCGGCACCCGGATTACCTGTAGCACAAGTAGCCACGATGTTTTTAGCTGTGCTGATGTTGAGCATCCCAGTGGTTGTGGATGCCACACCAGAAGTGGTCTGGGTATTGAGGGCAGATACGGTCCCGGCTGTCAGATTGGTGTTATTAGCCGTAAACCGGGCAGCCGTTGTGCCATCACCCAACTCCCAGCCAGTGCAAGCAGACGTGATTGTGGTGGTAACTCTGGCCACAACTCCCAGCACCAGAGAGTTAATAGGGATGCAGCCAGTGCAGACCGTGGTGGTTGTGCCGCCTGTGGAGAGAGCAACTATCCCACCATCATTGGACCAGTAGACCAGTCCACCACCATTATTCCCGGCATCTTGAGTAGCCTCACCGACGCCATTTGTGCCGGAGGCCACAACATCTCCACGGCCATGTGTGTTGGATGTGTTACCCGTGATCGTGCAGGAGTCAACCGGGGCATTCAGGAAGCACCCTGATGTAGCCGTGAGGGTGACGGCTTCCTGATTTGCTCCTGATCCAACATTTACCACTTCTCCCACATAGGGATAGATGGTTCTGCCATCAGGGAGCACTTGTCCGGGCTGTCTGAGAATCAGAGTAGCCGGGGATGCGGCAGCAACCGTGGTGGGATTGTCTACGGTCATTGTCCAGTTTGCATAGTTGCTGGACACATAGACTCCACCAACATGGGACAGATCACTCTCTCCGTTCTTGCCCACCTGTGCATCAGCCGAGACGAATGCAAAGGCGACAAGGAGAGTCAGAACTGCTAAGCTAAGCCACTTTCTCATTATCCTGCTCCTTTTTCTGATTCTTGATGTGTACTACAAGTCGATCCTTGTACTTGAAGGGCATTACTCCAAGAACTTTGAAACTGTTGATGCGGGCCATCCGAACGCAAGCGGCACCGTGGACATCCCATCTCCTGATCTCCCAAGTACAGGCGTACAGAAAATCCCTGGCACTTAGCCGGGGCCTGTACTCCGGGCGCAACCATCCCCAGTGCTTTCTCGGGTCAACCCAGTACGGATTGTCTAGAGAGAAGTTGGGCACTGGCAACTTCGGGAGATAGGCTTGTCCAAGACCGGACAATTACTCACCATCTCCCATCATGCCACCAACTCCACTGAGAGAGTCGGAAAAGTCACTTCCTTCTCCTTGGCTGGTGCCATCGTCATCACCGAACTCATCCGGGAAGGCATCCTTGTGAGCTTGGTGCAGATCGGCCTCGTTCGGGTGGTGCCGAGTCTCCACTTCTCCCCCATCATGGTGGGTATGGCTCTTGAACTTGCCACTCCCCATGTGATGAGCATGAAAAGCGTGGACTCCAGTGACCGGATGGGGCTGTGTCTCACCCGGATGGGTTTCTGTGACGTGTTTCTCCTCAGAACCACCATGAGGAGCCATTGACTTGCCATGTTCCATCTCATGGTCCTTCGGAGACTTGCCCGGCATGGACTTTTCGCCCTCTGCGCGTGGCTCTCTGAACTTACCGTGCATGAATGCCATTACGTGGAACCTCCTTGTTCCCTCACTCGCTGCTCTAGCGCCTGATGCGAGTCACTAGGCGCTGGAATTGTCTCATCACTGGCAACCTGGACCATACTTCTCCATCCAGATCGGCTGGAAGGCACAAACTTGGCTTCCGGGGCCTTCTTAGGAGCCTCCTTGGTGTAATCATTACACTTTGGAGTGGTCAAAAGAGATTCAAGGAGCCTGATCTGCTCCCTTTTATCTTCAACCAGCTCACAGAGTGCCTTAATTTCAGCATCCTTCAGCTTCATAGCCGATTCATGCTCACTTCGATGTATAAAGGGCCACATCATGACCCAAATCTCCGGTATCTGGAGGATGCCCGGTTGTTCACAAGCCCGGCATTCCTTACTTTCCTGTCCTGTTCGGCATTGAGCCGCATAATGAGGATGTTCCGGTTGGTCCTATCGGTCAAATGGGACGATCTCTCGGCAATCTTGACGTTGAGGGGCACATCCCGAACAGCAAACTGGGAGTACAGGCCATATCTCAGCTCATCAAGGACATCATCCTCTGGAGTATTCGTCTTGAGGATGTCCTCATTGTTCTTTTTCTCATCGAACACGGCCACAGGGAGAGCCCGGAGAGCCATCTTGCAGTTGCCCGTGATGATCCACTCACCCTCATCCAGTGCCCGATGCAGGAATCGCCATCCATCTACCCTGTCAATAGCCGCTTTCTTGAGGGATGGCAGTCCGTGGGAGACAAACACCTTGGACATAGCCTGTTCCTTAGTCTCCCCAGCATTGTCCTTCTTCCACAGATCATGCCCCGCGTAGATATTGGACAGCTTCAGATCACCATTGATCGCGCATATCTCTTCTGCCAAGGCACGCTCAGACAAATGGTCTGCAAGGAACTCCCGGAAGGTGATGACCAGTCTCTTGGACTCACCCTTATCATTCACGTACCCGGCCTGAGTGTGCCAATGGAAGGAAGAGGAGTGCTGGTAGCCCCAGTCAAGAGAGCCCCACACGGGCCACCACGGTTTGAAGTCAATATCCCCCAGCTCCCACTTGTGGACAGCCTCATCAAAGTTAGAGAAGTACTGGCCGGAGAACTTCTTGAAGTCTCCAAGGAGCTGTCCAGCTCTCATGTGTGCGGGGAGCCTGTTCTGCTCCTGTCCGTATTGGCTGCGGGTAGTATAGTACTTAAACCGTGTCTCACTATCCCAGGAATAGTAAACACATGGCCCGCACTTGCCGCACTTATGACCCAGACAATCCCCGACATACCCATCGGCTGCCAGAGCTGCACGGGACCATTCAACGTTATCCCAACCATAAGCCTGAAGGAACACATAGTCCTCTGGGATTTCTCTTTCATGGTAGTCCTTCAGGTAGAACACCCGCTGCAAGAATGCGGCCCCAACCCCGCCAGGATTGAATGGCAGGATGAACTTGCACGATCCATCCGGGACTCCAGGCCAGCGGCAAGTAGTCTTGAGCTGGGACAATTCACGCTCCGTGAACTGTTCGGCCTGATCCACCATGATGTCATAGAACTCTGGACCGAATGCCTTGCGCTCAACGTCGATGGCATTCTCAGCCGCGCTGAAGAATATCTTTCCACCACCAAGAGACTCGGGCAGCTCAATAACGTGGGATGTGGCCTTGTAGTAGTCATGGAGAGCCGGGAACTCTTCCCACATCTTATTGATGTGGTTCTTTTCCACATCATCCCATACCCGTCGAAGTATCTGACCATCCGTGTGAGGGTGCTTGGCCCGGCGATTCAGCATGATGCGCCGGATGGCCCCGGACTTACCACCACCACGGGAACCACCATATCCGATCCAAGAAGCCCTGGACTTCTCGATCAGATAACCCAGGAAGGCTTGCTGAGGCTGCAATGCTATTTTGATAGCCATCAGAATGTAATCATTACACTCAGCGGGTTAGGAATCCCCGCGCTTTTGCCTGTTCCTCAAAGAACTCGGGAGTAGCACCAATGATATTGATCTCGATTGCCTTGGAGTCGGTGCCTTGATCGTCCTCAGAACGGAGGGTGACAATCGGCCTGCCCCGTTTGTACTCAACGGCCTTCTCGAAGGCTTTCCAAGAGATGGGATTCAGCTCCACATCATCCAGAACAGGATTGCCAAAGTCATCCAGAACCACTTTCCCATCCGGCCCCTCCCTGGGAATCTTCCCGGTCATGAATACCATCCAAAGCCGGGTTTCCGTGGCATCATCCAATATTTCCCGGAAGTACTCTACGGTGCTCTGCCGGAGGGCTCGCTTCACCTTGGTATTGATGCGGTAGCCCTTCAGCTTGTTCTTGGCAATGAGGCTCTTGTCCTTCCTGATAGCCTTGAGGAAGGATGCCTCTGCTGCCTTATATCCGTTCTGCGTTTCCATTTAGACGTAGACGGCTTTGGCCGTGAACTTCACTCCATTAGGATTGGCAATCACCTTCAGGGTGACAAATCTCCCGGATTCCGGTTGCAGTTCCGTCCATGCCGTATAGACTGCACCGTTGAGGGTCCAGGCGGTGATCTTGTAGACGGCATTGTTCGGAGTAAGGTAAGCACCATCGGCATCCACAGCGGCATCCTGGATGTCTATCTCCGCTGCCCCAGGATCACCATCCGCGCTGACTTGGACCAGAAGTCCGGGAGTGGAACCACCCATTGGGCGAGGAGCCAAGTTGATAGCGATGCTCCGGTCATTCACGTTGACAGCCTCAAACAGCACATTGCTGTCATTGGGCTCCTGCACCTGTCCCGGAGTGGGGGCAATCCCGGCTGCCACGGACAGGCCCAGCATGTACTTACCGTCTCCTGGCATCAGGCAGGTCGGCGGGACTGGATTCACCGCGAGGGTATTCTTGCCATTGTTATAATAGATTGGCATCCATATCTCCTTATAGTGATCCAGTAGGGGCAGGTTTCTGAGTGTTCACACTGTTGACCTGCAAGTTGATGGTGTATGGTGATAGATTACCATTACTTGTAAACACTATAGAACCTATCTCAATCCCGTTTGCCTGAGGAGTAGTCTGCACCGCTATCTGACAACCATCCACCATGCTCGCCCGGCAATCTGTAGCAGAATTGGATACAATCTTGAAGTCCTTGGCATTGAGTCCACCAATCACGATGCTGCTGGCTGTAGCAGGGCCGTTTACTACTCCCACTGTGATTGTCTGGACACTGGACGAGGTATGAATCTGCACTCCGCCAAAGTCAATGTTGGAAGTGGGGCTAAATGTCAGAGTGGGAGGAGTAGCAGCCACACCAGACCCACTCAGCGTGAATACCTGCGGGCTTCCCGTTGCCGAGCTTGTGACGGTAAGCGTTCCAGAATAGCTTCCGGTGCTTGGAGGAGTGAAGTCCACCACGTAGTTGCAGGCTGCACTGATCGACGTGCTGCAAGTGCTCGAAGCGTCCAGCGAGAATCCGGTTCCGGCAACAACCGCGCTGACTCCTGTTGCCGGGCCACTCGCCACCGTCACCGCATCCGTAAGCATCGAAGTTGTGGTGTTAGTCACGTTGCCAAAATTAAGATTGCCAGGGTTGAACGAAAGGACCGCCGATCCAGCGATGGCGAAGCTGTTCACCACCACTGTATCCGGAGTCGAGTTATTCGTTGCGTAGGCGCTCAGGTAGCTCAGGCTAGAGGCAGACGCCCGGAACTGGAAGTTCGTGGCGATCGTTACCGCGCTCGGAGAAGTCTCCGCCACCGTATACGTACCAGATCCCAGATCCGGCGTCATGGCAAAGCAGTAATTTGTCCCCGTGACAACCGGGTATGCCGTGGGTCCCGCATCGGTCGTGTATCCCACGCCATTGTTGTACGCCTGGATATACCCTCCGGCACGGATTGCGATGATCGTAGCGAAATCCCCGTACCCTGTCGGAAGCGCTTGGGAGAGCCCAGTCTCATTGTCGTTATTCGTGGTGCTGTTCGGCGTGATGCAGTAGTTGTATGTTTCGCTTCCGGTCGTTTGCGTCGTGAACGAGATATTCGGTATCCCTGGAGCCCATACCGAATCGGACACGAACCCACCATTCGCATGGGTATTCGCTGGGGTAGCATTTACTGGGCCAGCACTTCCGGTCTGACTGTTGCTATCGGTGCAGACTGCTGTCAAAGCATGGGAGCGCGCGTTGCTTGCCGTATTGGTATCCCAAGATAGCGTATAAGGAGAGGCCGTACCTGCCGCGCCAAATGGGAATCCGTCTATGTAGAGCTGGATGGTACTGACCGTTGCGCTTCCTTGTGGCGTGCAGGTAGCCGTGAAGCTGACCGAACCAGTGACGGTCCCGGCAGAAGGAGAGGTTATCGCTGCGCTGGGCGGCCCTGTACTCCCGCCTCCGCCCTGCGCCATGAACGCGCCCAAGTCCCATGAGGAACCACGGTTGATATAGGCTCCGCCAAACCACGGAGCACCGCTCGTGTCTTGGCACAGAGCGACGAAATTACCACCGCAGCTTCCGCTAAGGTTCACGCCTTGTCCTACCGTGTTCGGGTCGGACAATGATGGCTTATACAGGTTGGCGTAGACGAATCCGTACTGACTGGCCTCAGCAGAGGACATGCCGGGACTTGGGCCGCTGCGATTATGATCTTGCGTCAAAGTTGCAACCGTGGCATAGCCAGAACCATTTAATCCGATAGTTGCACTTCCGCTGATTAGAACGTTGTTTCGGACAATCAGGGTCCCATTGAACACGTCGGGACTACCGCCTCCGACACAGATGAGCCCGTTTGAGCAATCAATTGTGTTGTTATAGACGTACCCTACGGCAGACGACGTGTTGTAGCTAGAACCAGGCAGGCAGAAGCGTATTCCGTCGTTGTTGCCATTATGGGCAAGGACGTTGTTGTATACGAACGAATTAAACTTCACAAAGATGTTCACACCCGCTAAATTGTCATGGATCCAGTTGTTGTAGATTTTGGAGCCACCCGAAGAAGTGCTTCCGCCGCACGGGTTCGTGTCCTCGATGACTAGAGTATGGACACCGAGCAGATTGGCTACTGAAGTAGCACTGCCGCTTGTGGGAGTTCCCTGATAGACGTTGTACAGGTTGTTATCGTGGCAGCTAGTCAAAGGAGTGAAGCAGGCTCCCCACACGTCGTGAAACGTGCTGTTCTTAATCTCGCCGCAATTCTTGCACGCTCCCCCAAATCCCTGGTTATACCTCGTGCCCCCTACGGAAGCATAACCGTTCGCGTCCGAGACAGTGACGTTGTTTACGACGTTGACTCCGTACATTCCTCCAGCCGTGTAATAGTACGTCGTACTTCCGACCGTAGCTGAGTCGGTGGAGACCCAGTCAGTAAACTTCGCGTTTTCCAGTGTGACTCCGGTTGTATTGTAAGCATAAAGTCCTACGCCTACCTGTCCAGCGATACTAGCGGAGGCCGCCGGGACGTTCGCGTGAAGTTCTTGAAAGTTATCGAAAATGACGTAGTTTCCTGTCTCGTAGATCACATCCTGCCGATAAGTATCAGGCGTCGTGTTCTGAGCTTTCGTGTAGTTGAGATCAAAAACCGGCTGCGTCCATCCCGTCGAAGGCCAGCTTGTTCCTCCAAAGCAAGGACTCGCGGAATCCGTGCTGCTGCACACACCAATGTAAATGGGCGATGCGGACGTTCCGCTCCACGTCCATGACCACTCGAAGCAAGCCGCAGGCCATGTGACGTTACCGGAAAGGATGAATTTATCACCTGCTGTGGGCGTATAGGTTGGATTGCCCCCCGCACAAGATGCACTTGTGTTCATGCCGGGGAAAGTTTTCCACGGAGATGCTTGCGAAGTTCCAGAATTGGAATTGTTGCCTGTCGAGAAATTGGCATAGTACGTCCCAGCCCACGCGGGCAGCGCGAAGAGAAAGGCAGCCAGCAATACAATTCGTTTTGTCATTCTTTGTACCCCTGTAACAGCAGAATAATTGCCGTGTTGCCTGACGATGTGCAGTTTTGCGAAGGCGTCCCGCTAGCCACTTCTTTCCATGCAGACCCCCACAGTTTGCTCAGGGCGGTATCTGTATTATAGATTACAGAATAGGAACTAAATCCCATAGTATCGCCGCTGGCAGCGACCATGCACGCCGCAATCACGACCTCGGTTCCGGTCACCGCTGCTCCGGCTGTAGCCGATGCTGATGTCCCGAAACTTTGCGTTCCGGTTCCAACTACCGCTGTATCGGCCCAGCTAGAAGATGCAAAATTGTTGACTATTAGAACGTGGACTCGCGTCGAACTCTGAGTAGCCGTAACAGTTATAGTCGTAAGTGAGTTGGCGGCATATACGGAACACAGTTTTATTCCACTCGGAGTACCGCTGAAGTTGAGGCCCTCATCGAGGCTGTAGGAGCCGTTGGATGGACTGCTGTTATCGCTACACGCTGAAATTGGGGCCGCGTTAGCGGTGGATGACGCAATAACTATGACTCCATTTCCCGCTGATATTCCGCTGGAAAGCGTAAACGTCTTGGAGCCGCTGCCTGAGATCGTATAGCCCGTCCCGTCCTCAGTGACGGTTGTGGCGGGAGGACCACTGGAGAATATCTTCCGATGATGCTGGAGATATGGATTGAACAGAGCCAAGAATGCGAGAATGTACATCATCAGTAGGTTCCCGTAACCACCCAATCCGTTTGCTTCGCTGTGCCACCGGCAACGAAGCTGAATTGCAGATAATCTCCGCTTGTGAGCGACACGTTCGCGCTCTGCGTTCCTGCGGCATAGGCTGTCGTACAAGTTATCGCTCCGGTCAGCAATGCTCCGAGAGTATGCCCCGACACATTCATCGTCGGTGTGCCGCCGTCTGCGTAGCACTTTACCCCGGTGATCGTGACCGTCACGCCCGTATCGTTATAGCAGGTCGTCTGTGGATAGGTTCCGGCAGGAATCGCATTCAGGCCGTCACCAAGTCCAGCCCGGCAGGACCAGATGCGAGCCTTACCGTCCACGTATGCCGTCGTTGCCACCTTCGTTGAATTATCATTCGCGGATTGCGTAGTGGCCGTGGAACCATTCGGGACCACGATTGTAGATGGAAACGATAGAGTGGGGTTGCCGCTGACGCCATCTCCGTTTGTCACGGCTATCTGGTTCGCTGTCCCTGTGATCGTGCGGGCGCTCGATGTCGAGCAGTTCGTTCCGGTGCAGGCGACAATACCATTGGCACTGGGGTTAGGAACCCCGCTGGAGGAAGCGGATACAACCTCATCGGCCTGCCACACCAAATTGTCCGGGCTATTGACTGCCACCCACTCTCCGGCAGTCATCGCCAGAGATGTATTGGTGCAGCCAGAATTGCAGAATGTGACCGTGGATGATCCATTATTGACAGTCACCTGTTTAGCTGATGTCAGAGTGATAGAAGTCTCGGATATTAACCGAACGGGGAAGTTGTTCCCGCATCCACTTGTAGCGGGATCGGGCAGAACGACACTGGATGCCCCGGAGACAAACTCTATGGTAGTCCCACGGTCCATAGTGGTCGTGGCACTGTCACACTGGACGGTATAGGGAGTGGAGTTGACTATCTCTCCGGGAGTCCCAGTCACACTGAATATCGGGTGGGAACCATTCACCCCTATCATTACAGACCCACTGATCGTCCCGGTAATTCCCCCGAGAGCACCATTGTTATTGTACTGGATGTCATTGGTGCTCCCACCAGGAGTGCTGCCACCATTCGGCGGGAAGTTCTGCCCTTGCTCCCAGACAATCAGCGGGTAGCCCAACATCAGGAACAGCAAGAACAGGAATGTAATGATTACATTTGGTTTCTTGAAGAAAGTAATCACATTACCCTCATTTGCCTTAGTTGGCACTTGGGCTGCAACTCCACGCGATAACATCGGTCGTCGTTCCGGCCAGCGTTACTGCTGTCGTGCTGGACGACACTTTCACCGCATTCGCAGCGGTGGTGTCGTTGGCGGTACACACGGGAGCGGTAGAGTAGGCCACGCTAAAGGTATGCGATCCGGCGCCCCCTGAAAGAGTGATCGTTCCCGCGCTCAGTCCGTTCGCTCCGGTGACCACCGCCCTTGCGCTCGAATCGGGATAAAAACCATTTAAGCTGGGAATCTGCGTCGGACTGTTGTTTAATATGTTCGTGAGTTGAGCGTCCCCCCCGGTGACATTCACGAATTGTGTGACTGTATGCCCTCCCGAATAAAGCGTGGAGTCCGACATCGCCAGAAAGCCACTTGACTGGGTTGCGTAGGACGCGGATGATCCGGTTGCACTATCATCTTCAAACTGAGAATCATTGATCTGGACAACGCCTCCCGCGTTGGAAAACCAATTTGCGGTAGCCGAAGCGTTGAACCAGTGGCATTGAGTGCAGTACAGGTGACCAGTTCCCACGTCTACCCATAGTGACGTTGCGTTGGATAAGGTGAGGCCGCTACCCCACAGAGGATTGGCATTCCCCAACTTCAAGAGGGTAGCGCATCCGCTACGAAACTCACTCGACACAATATGTGTTTCATCGGCTGTCCCGGTCGTTTCAAAACCTATAGAACCTGCTGCCGTCGAACATGAATTGATCGTCGATTGCAGCACCGATAAGCTGTAGGCTCCATCATTCGTGTCGATAGCAAAGCCACTGATGTTGAAGCGAACTTCCCTTGAAGAGTCCGCACTGCTCAGAACGCTTAGCCCGGTAGCCGTCGATCCTGCGGTTGTCGTCTCCAGGCTGAAATGTTCAAGACTGGAGTAGGAAGCGCCAAGTGTCAGAGCGGTCCCGGTGCTGGGGGTATAGAGCAGCACTGTTGCAACAGTGTTGTTCCCTTCCACCGTGACAGATTTCCCTGTCGTGCTCAACACGATGGGGGTTGAATAGGAATACGTCCCCGGAGGAAGAACGATCCTGCCACCAGAAGACCCCAAGGCGGCATACGCTGAATTTATGGCAGTACCTATATCCCCGGATGGGACGGCCATGAAAATAGTACCGTCCGCGTCTGTCTGTCCTAGAGACGTCAAGCCGGCATTGAACGTCTGCAAGCCAGTCCAGGGGCTTGTGTTCCCTAGAGCCGTCGCCCCAAGAGAAAGAGATCCTGTATTCCCAGAGCCCGTGAATGTCACAGGCCCAGAGAAGTTATCCGTACCAGAGAAGTTAGCTGTCCCGGCTATATTGAATGTCCCACCCGCGCCTAGAGCCAGAGTGTGTGGAGCTGTAAAAGTAAGGTCGGGCTCGCAACCAAATGCCCCGGCATTGTTGAACTGGATAGCCAGGGCAGTTGTCACACACGGTACATTGGATGTACCGCCATATATTTGCTTGATGGTGGTAGTCAGACCGGCAGCGTAGAACTGCACATAGTACAGTCCGGGAACGGTGAACGCATTCCAGTTCCCGAGCTGGTCGGTCTGGATAGGCTGTGATTCCGGGGTAGTGAGATTGACATCTGAGTAGATAGTAGACTCGGGAGCACATGGGGTGGTGCTATTGCCTTGCTGGATAATAGTTCCGGTAGTGGATGAGCTGGCATCAGCATGAGTAAGGTTAGCCAGTATCGTGGTGGGTGTTACGGAGAGGATAGTCAATCCATTAGTTATCTGCCCGTTGGATAGCGTGCCAGCATTAAAGAATGTATCGGCGCCAGTGAATCCCTGCACCATTACCTGCATACCCGCAACGAATCCTGATGTGCTGGATACGGTATAGGTTGCTATGTTACCGGACACTACCGCCGAGGACACGGTTAGCGGTGAGCAGATAGCAACGCTAACTCCAGGCATCGGTATGCCCTGCCTGTTGACTACCGGGGAACTATTAGAGCCCAGTTGCGCGGACTGTGACCATGCTGCTGGTGTAAACATTACACTCAGCAGGAGTGCCAACAGGGACAGTTTGCCCATTCTCCGCTTGGCATTATTGCGTGTGTTGCTAGCCTTTATGGCAGCACGTCTGCGGGATTCTCCGCATGAGTAGCAGTACTTGGCACGTTCGGAACGGTTAGCAAGTGGCAATCCACAATCCAGACACACTCGGCGCACTCCAGGCTTATCACCTTCCCGGCGCAACCATAGGCGCAAACCATTCGCTGCCATATCTGCGGGTATTGGGAGGCTAACTAGCTTATTAGACATCAGGATAACCCAATCGTGTAATATTTACCGTGTCAGGATTGACACGCAATTCCGGGCTCCGGGCACTCGTAATCATTACAGTTTGCGAGTCTCAACAAATATCACTAGCGCCAGAATCGCCACACCAAGGAGGATGAGCAGGAGTGTTACTCCAATTATCTCGGCTAGTTCGACCATGTTCTCTTGGGTGCTCCGCATCCTCTTCCATTACGCTTCGCGTAATGTTCGAGTATGCTCCGCACACTCGCAACCATTACCTGAACGATTACTTGGCAGTAGATGCCAAACGTGCAGGGCGCTTGCGATTATGCGAGCGATTGATAGTCGCGCCCGCATAGGGAGCTCTGATCGTATCGGGATTGACTAGCTGCATGGTGGGAAGTGCAACGCGGGTATCCGGGTCATAGCACATAGTCTTGTGCCAAACTCGATGCTCGCCACGGGCGGATTGTTTAACCTCGCGCAATCGGCGGAGTCCAGGTTCCCACTTGCACAGACCTTTGGCGACAAGAATATCCGCCCGTTCGAGTGTCACATAATAGGTGGGATTTGATACTTGATGAGGAGTGACTGGAATGCGCTGCCGGCGGGAATCGCTCATTTTTCACTAGGAATTATCCGCTTGTCCCACTATGCACTGTCAATTCGACTTTATCGAGGAATCCTAGATATTTAGATAGGACTCCCAGCAGACTGTTAACAGACAGAGCAAAGCAAGTACTAGTGTAAAATGGTACTTGACAAGAATTGGAGAGTTTGGGATAGTTTAACTGAAGGTTAAACCAAATGAGAGGAAACCATGTCCATGGAGGTAACACATATGACCCATCAAGACCAATACAACCGGACGATAGCGCATTTGAACCAGACCGAAGAAGTCCACGCCGATTGCGAAGAGTGCGGCGTGGCGATTCCCGTTGAGCTGACGCTTTGCGACGATTGCATCTATGCCACCGAAGCGGGCGAGCCGGACCACGATGATGCTATAAAATTCTGCCCGAACTGTGAGAGGCCAAATCAATTTGGCGAACTGTGCATCGCTTGCTCACGTGATGAGCAAGAGGATATTGCACGGGAATAGGGAAATGCAATAGTGTGTAACTTTTACACACTGTAATAATTACATTTTGTAGGGCAGCCAGAGCCCGGAATCCTGGACAACAGACTAAGGAGCTAAGGATATGAATAAAGATTACATTCTGATTGCAGAGGCCAACGCACGCCTAATCTCTGCTGCGCCCGAACTACTTGAAGCCTGTAAGACGCTTCTGGAACTGGACCCACCGTGCCCATTCATTGCGTCAGATGGACGCTGCAAAGAGTGGTTCGATCTATGGGAAAAGGTTGACAACGCAGTACAGAAAGCAGTGAGTTGAAAGTGATTTGGAACAAGTACTAAGGGCAGCCAGAGCCCGGAATCCTGGACAACAGACTAAGGAGCTGTGAGCTATGAAGTATGACAACATCGGAAGTATCAGTAGTGGTACACTCCGCCCAGAAGATTTGATTCCTGCCATGATCTGGGAAGCAAAGCAACACCACCTATCCCGCGAGTATCGGAACCAACTACGCCGGATAATCTCCAGAGTAGCCAACGCGGCAGATGACTACTGGGAAAGTGATGATGCTCACTATGACATGGAGGAGCTGTACAACATCTTGGAATCTGTAGCTCCTCCCTACTTTTACTTTGGTGCTCATCCTGGAGATGGAGCGGACATTGGATTCTGGCTATGTGAGGGTATTGATGAGATATTCGAAGGACTCCGCGTCAATGATCTGTCAGAAGTCCCAACTGGATACACTGGAGAAGTCCTTCACGTTAATGACCATGGGAATACGAGCTTGTATCGCGCTGTCCGTGGCAGACTCTATGAAGTCTGGGCTATTGTGTAAAATCCGATAGACTAAGGAGCTAAGGATATGACAAGGAAAGATTACATTCTGATTGCTGATGCCCTGCGCATAGCAGAACCAGAACCAAAGCTAGGAACAATGGAACAAATGGAAAGATGGTCAACATGGCTATTCACATGTGGGAGAGTCGCTGATGCCTTGGCAAGCGACAATCCCAGATTCGACCGTGAGCACTTCCTAGCTGTGGTGCGCGGCGAACGGGAATTGACTAGCAGACCGCCACGGAGCTGAACATGGACGAAAATATCAAGAAGAAGATTTCCAAATTGCTAGCTGGAGAAAAGATTATCACCAATGATGCGGAAATGGACCGCATGATTGAATTAGACGGGGATACCATGATGC
>JAGWWT010000034.1 GCA_018970245.1 Patescibacteria group bacterium | reverse complement strand
ATACCTTGCTCCGACGATCAGGGTCAAGGAGCGCCTGCAGCTATATGGCGTGCCCTCTGATAGGATCACAGTCACAGGATTCCCTATCCCAGAAGAGCAACCGGCGGCCCTCGGAAAACGGATCGTCCGGCTCGACCCTAAAGGCGGCTACAGGAAGAAATACGACAAGCTCATCTCGCTATATCTCGACCCTAGCGATCTCAAAGACTCGAACAGCCATCCCGTCACTTTGATGTTCGCGATCGGAGGCGCCGGCGCGCAATCCAGCATCGCTACGAAGATAATGAGATCCTTGAGCTGGGAGATATCGAAAGGCTCCATCCGGCTCATCCTGTCCGCCGGGACCAACGTCCGCATCCGCGACAGATTCGATGCCTGGATCAAGGAGCTCGGCCTCGGGCAATTCGCTGGCACGAATGTGGACGTCCTCTATCAATCCGACAAGTACAGATACTTCGAGGAATTCAATAAGGCCCTGAATGAGACCGACATCCTCTGGACCAAGCCTAGCGAGCTGTCCTTCTACGCAGCGCTGGGGCTGCCGATCATCATGGCGCCGACGCTTGGCGCCCAGGAAGAGAGCAACCGCTCATGGCTCCATATGATGGGCGCAGGCTTCGAGCAGTATGATCCGCTATATGCGAACGAATGGCTCATGGACTGGCTGAATTCGGGCTGGCTTGCCGAAGCGGCCATGAATGGCTTCATCAATGCCCCGCGCGATTCGGCCAAACGGATCGAGGACCTTGTGCTGCGCGGCATCAAGAACGAGATCGAGGACGTGCATTTCGTCTGAGCCGCAGTTCAAGCGCCCTCCTCTCCCATCTTCTTCAATATCCTCCCGACAGTCTTCCAGGTGCGCGTCGTGATCTCTTTGCCGTGCGCCTTTTCGATCTTGCGCATGAAGTCGGGCGTGCGGCCGCTGCCGAGGTCGATGACGGTGCACAGCTCCTTCTTGCGATCCTTGAAGAAAGTGACGATGAGATAGTTCGGCTCCTCGTCTTTTATGCCCTTGAATGGATCCTTTTTGACGAGAGCCTCCATCTCTCTCTGGCTGCGGACTATGGCCGTGCTTTTGAACCCGAGCTCTTTGGGCAGCGCTCGTTCGATAGCGGCTTCGATCGCCGATGGATCCTTCTTGGCCGTCTCGAATACGACATTGCCGCTCCCTATGACAGTGCGTACGCGCGAGAATCCGAGGCTCTCGAAGAAGGCCTTGAGCCTATCGCTCCTCATGGCGGGATTGCCTGGCATTATTCCTCTTAGGAGGGCGACGTATTGCATGCGTGTCGTGCGCTAAAAGATTCGAGGGATGAATATCAATGCGCCGATCACGGCTGCAGCGATCGCGGAGATGAGCACGGCTCCGGCAGCGACATCCTTGGTGTCGCGCGCATAGGGATGATATTCAGGCGATGTGAGGTCGATGTCGATCTCGATGGCGGTATTGAAGGCCTCGGCAGAAAACACCAAGCCAGCGGCCAGGACGATCATCAGCCACTCGAGCTCTGTGATATCGAAATATATGCCGAGCGCCACGACGGCAGCCAGGATAGCTGCGTGGATCCAGGCGTTATGCGTAGATCGCATGAATACCGATATCCCGCGGCCGGCATGCGCGAAGCTCTTGACCCTCTTTTCGATGGAAAAGGCATCCTTGGGATCGAAGTCGGCCGAAGCCATCTTCGTGAAGAATTCCTTGTCTTTGGGATGCGTGAGCAGCCGAGCGACGTCGTCTTTGTCCACCCATCTGGCCTCGGGATTCTCGGGATCGATGGGCTTGAGGGCCGACTGACGGGTCTCGAATAGGAACATCGATATCTCCTTCTCTTCGGTCTTGTCTTCGCCGCCGCCTTTGCCTATCTTGAAGCGGCGATATCTCCCCAGGTCTCTTATGAGCTTGAGCTCGGTTATGCCGCTCTCCTCTCCTATCTCCCTTTTCGCTGCCGTGAACGCATCCTCGCCCTCTTCTATATGCCCTTTCGGCAAGGACCAAGAATCGCTGTTCTGATTGACGACCAAGACCTTGCCTTCCTGATTCAGCACTATCCCGCCTGCGCTCCTCGAAGATCTAGGCTTCTTTACCATGGCATGAATACTATATCGTGAATGCTATACTTATGCCATGAATGGCATCATCGTCTTCTTGGTAGGCCTCATCGGATCTTTGTTTGGCTTTCAGTATAAGCAGCCTCTTGTTGCCACAAGCACTCCGGCCGTGGCCGGACCGACGGTCTCTGAATCTGTTTCCATGCCGCCGCTGCCGGATTCAGTGATCTGGAGGCAGGAGACTACAGAGCCGCATTATGTCTCGATACAGAATGATTCAGCTACCAGTACATTCAGATCGATCACGGTCCATGCGATCAAATGGATCGCGAGCACTAGCCCATCGATGGTTGAGGGAGACCCAGAGGTGTTTTGGAGCCCGTTCGAGGATCGGTTGAAGAGCATGGGTTGGCACGGGGAGACTATCACTGTATCAGGGAATGAGATATCGGGCCCAGTGGCCAGTGGGCGTTTCGGCAACCAATGGAGCTATCTGCGGATTGAGGGAAACGACCTATACGTGATCGCGCTCGAATACAACGAGAACGTGGCTGGATTCGATGAGTCGACGACAGAAGAACCGCCGGCATATTGCCCATGCAGCTATGATTACGGGCTGATAGTTAGCGACCCCATACCCCTGTCAGCATTCCACTTTTCGAAGTGACCACAGGTACGAGAAAATAAAAAACGCCGGTTTCCCAGCGCACTGATAGTGTCAAAGACCTTCTACGCGGCTTCTTTGCGTCCGATCTCCAGTTTTTCCAGACCGTTTCCAGTGAACCGGTAATAATATCCAGGCGTAAAGAATTGCTTCACTTTTTGCTGGTTTCCCTGGATCGGCACAGAAAGATAATACGTTTCACCTGGTGCGATCTCTCCGAGGAACATGAGCATAGAATCATCAGTGTGGAAGGGCGCTACGAGGCGGATCACTTGCCCTTTCCTAACGCTGGTGCGGACATCGGCTGCGGTTCCTCTTGACCTGCTTGAGATCAAGGATATTCCGGACAGCAACAGGGTCGTTGATAGAACAGCTACAACAATTTGCCATATAAGCTCTGGCCCAGAGCTTGCATCTTGCATGCGTCTGACTAAGTACAGACCTGCAAAGAACATTGCCCACCCGATCAGCGCGGAACGTGTTATCGGTTTCATTATTTTCTTTTCTATGAACGGACGTTATAGATCTACGATGTGACGGGGTAGACATCTCCAGGAGGCATATGTCGCCTGCGGTAGACCCCGAGTCGTCAATCCTTATCGGCTGACGTATAGCATGGATCGAGATTTCAGCGATCGTGACAGCGGTTCTCTACCAAATAAATATGGCAAACAAAAAACGCCGGTTTCCCAGCGCGTGTGAACGACTTTGCTTAGTTTGGCATATAGGATCAGCCAGAGAATGGCTGGTGTTGTTTGCAAAGCTCGAACTTGAGTAGTATATGCTTAGCTCCAAATCGATATCTCACACGTACCGAACGTAGCGTATGCGATCGAAGAGAACCACCAGTCTTCGATATGCTCCGGCGTAGCTGCGCCGAGAGCCTCCGATAGGTCCGCATTATCTCGGCCTGGTGCACGTATGCTTCGCGGCCCTTAACAACTGCTAACAGGTGCTTCCATTCTATAGAAGTGACGGCTTGAGCCGCTTCCCACAGCGCAGGATATTTAAGTCGGTCAGATATGGCTTTGTCTGGAAAACGGTAAAAGTAAAGTCGCATAAACCCTCCAATCCGGTACGGATATTACTACATCGGGGTGTGAGAAACAAGAATACGATCATTTACAAGCATCAAAAAGCAGGAGTCTTATCGATTTAGCTGGACTAGTGCGTAGTCACATCGTCTACCGGATGTGTGGTACGATGTTGGAACCATTATAGATTGATCTTATTCCTTTCAAGGAATGTCACTAAAGACTGGCTTGTTGTGAACAAATGTCCGTTCATACCTAAAGCTTTTGCGGCATCGACATTAGTCACACTGTCATCGATGAATAGTGTCTCTTCTGGTCTCGATTTTAACTCAGCCAATGCATATAAATATATGTCAGCATCAGGTTTGACCATCCCTACAACAGAAGAAATAATGATTTTATCGAAGAGGTCTTTGAAAAATGGATACCTAGGATAAATCACTCTTTCAAAAAATGAGTTGTTCGCATTGGACATAAGAGCCACTTTAAATCCATTCCCTTTCAAGTGTCTTATTATATCCACAACTCGGCTATCCGTATTTAGATAAGAATCTATTTCGGCCCTGATCTCATCAGGCTTTTTTGTCACACCCCTATACTCAGAAAAATATTCAGCAATATCAACCTCGGTTAGTTCTCCGAGGTCGAACTGCTTCAAAACTATAGGCAAGTTTTCATCGATAAGACCTCTATTCAATCTGTTTTCTCTATACCATCCATTAACCGCGGGACTGCACACGACCCCAAAACAATCGAATATAAAGGTTGAAATTTTGGTATTCATTGGATTATCTGCTGGCCGTGTCGAACAAAGTTGGAACCGATCTAAAGACTATTAGTGAAATCAGTGGGTTTAAAAATTTGAGCTAACTCTGTTGTCTGTGACGCGAGAGACGCAGATTCAAGGTCATCCTGAGAAAAGAATTTGATGTCTACACATTCATCTGTTGGAGTGAAATTCAGATCTGGGGTAGGCGCTTTGCGCCCCTAGTTTTTCGGGGTATGCTGTCTGGGTGACAATGGAGTATCCTGAATCCATGCAGGAATTCATGGATCGATTTCATACGGAAGAGGCATGCAGGAAGTATCTCGTCCAGATCAGATGGAACAGCCGTTTTGCGTGTCCTCGATGCTCGAGTGTCTCTGCATGGGAGTACGGAGACGGCACGTTTCGATGCACAAAATGTCGACGGGATACGTCGGTGACGGCGGGCACCGTCTTCCAAGGTAGTCATATTCCCCTCAGGATATGGTTTCAAGCCATATGGTCTGTCGTGTCGCAAAAACATGGAGTGAGCGCTCTCGGTCTTTCGCGAGCGCTTGGTATCAACCGGCAGAAGACCGGGTGGAGCCTCCTTGGAAAGATACGCGGTGCCATGGTGCGAGAGGGCCGGGAACGTTTGAAAGGCGTCGTAGAAGTTGATGAGTCGCTTCTGGGAGGCGTCAGGCCCGGAAAGCGTGGCCGAGGGGCGTTTGGAAAGACGCTCGTGCTCATCGCCGTCGAAGACAAGGGAGATGCCGGCATCGGCCGCATACGAATCGCCGTCATACCGGATGCCTCTGCGAAATCGCTCCGAGACGCCGTATCACGGATGGTTGAGCCGGGAAGCACCGTGAGAACCGACGAATGGGTCGGGTATTCAAATGAAGCCATGCGAGGATACCGTCACAAGATATTGAAAAGGAGCTCTTCCGAGCCCGGATATGATCCAACGCCTTTGGTGCATCGCGTCGCCTCGCTCTTGAAACGCTGGCTTCTGGGCACTCACCAAGGAGGCGTCAAAGAGACGCATCTGACTTCATATTTGGAGGAATTCGTCTTTCGTTTCAACCGCCGCTCGTCACACTCGCGCGGCAAGCTGTTCTACAGGGTGATCCAAGAGATGGTCGGCGCAAATCAGGCCTAAGGGGCGCAAAGCGCCTACCCCAGATTCAGATTTTCAAATTCGACTCGATATGCAAGGACAAGCGAATAATACCAACCAATATTTCGTCGATTATTTTCATATCTGTGAGCCCATACATATACAGGAGAATCAGAAATTTTTATGACACGTAAATGCATCTCTTCCTCAATCTCTCTTATAAGACATGCTTTGATATCTTCTCCAAAATCCAATCCGCCACCAGGCATCTCCCACTTGCCACTTATTTCATCGGATTCCTTCACCAAAAGAACTTTGCCATTTTGAACACAGAGACCCTTAACAGACACTCGGTGAAAGCAATCCGGAAATGATTTTGATTTTTGGTTATTCATAAATTGATTTGCTGGACGTGTGGGAGGAAGTCATAACCTATTTAAAACCATTCATGATTCTCGAGCTGCATGAGTGCCATAACAATTGCGCCTTTGTTGTACTCGGTCCGATTTGATCTTCCCTTGGTGAACAAGCCGATATATCCTTCCTCCTCACCCAATTTATCGTGAGAGGTAAGGCCTGCTGCTTTCAAAGCCTGGCTGCCATCCATGCCCTTATTAAGGATGCTGTCTACAACCTTCCTCGGCCACTCGCAGGCTTGTGATAAGCCGAGACAAACTTCCTTGCCATCAAAGATCGCGCAGGCAGCAACTTCCATATACCCAGATTTTGTCTGGGGAACTTTCATTAAGCCGCCCTCGATTCCAAAGCCATAGTCATTACCTTTATATGCCTGTTTCGCTCGGTCGATCGCACCAGCCACAGTTTCCTCAATGCTTTTTGGATGACCAAACTCGTCAATCTGAACGGCCACTCCGGTTACGACAGCGCCTTCGAACATCGGATAATCGCTGAGAAGATCGGCTACAGCGTCGACCTTTGTCTTGTTTTTTGAACCGACGCCGACTTTCATCTTAGGTAGTATAACTCAAAAATATCTGGTGGCGGTATGGAACGAAGTTGGAACTATTCTAAAACAAATCAATTACCCTGCGGCAAGCCGACGGGGTAATTGATTTTTCGCTCGATCTAATCGCCTCAACGGCGAGTCTGGGTTCGGGAATGAGAACTACATCGTAAGATCTTGAGTTTGACATTTTGCTGGGGGGGAAGGAGTCGGACCTTCATACTGGGATTCAAAGTCCCATGTCCTACCATTAGACGACCCCCCAATCTCTACGGGCGATCCTGCGGGGAAAGCTCCGCGTCGACTAACATTATACTATTTTCGGGCATTAAAAAAGACCGCTGTCACGCGGCCAGATCGGCAGGCTCCGCCGGTCTCAAGAACATGCCCAAGAATCCTTCCAGATCCTTCCAGGCCGAACCGTTGATGATAGCCAGATTCTTGTCAGTTTCCTTGAAGCAGCAGATCGCATCGTGCGTCGCATTGATGATCAGCACCGGCAGCGCCGGAAAGACCTTGCGGACCTCTCCGAACAGAGCCAGCCCGGCTTTGAGGCCGAATTCCGTCTCTTCCTGCCTGAATTCCGATCCATGCATCAGGTAGCAATCGGAGATGACTATGTCTGGCGGCTCAGAAAGGCTTCTCACGAATTCTAGCGCCGCCCCTGCCGAATCGAAGCTCTCGACTTCGAGGCCGCAGGATTCCAGAGCCGCGATTATCTCCTTCGCCATAAAAGCGAAGCTTTCCACGAACAATACCGATTTTCCCATATCCTCTCCTTTCTCTCTGGTGTGACGCCCGGAAGTCCGTCCCTGTTACGGCATCTTCGAGATCGAGACGGCGGCCATTTCCAGAGGAAGCGGTCCGATCCTGGCGCGTGTCGTGCGGTCCGAAGCATCCAGGATCGCTGAGAGCATTTCCGAGGACAGCTTGCCTTTCGCTGCTTGAGCCGAGATGAAGCGGCTGTCGTCCGGCGAGACGCGATCCGCAATAGCCGCTGACGAGGAAGGAGAATTCTGGAGCATGAAGATGAAACGGGCTTTTTCGAGCGCGAGAGTAGCGAAGACATCCATAGAAATGCCGTCTCTGTCTGCTTTTGTGACGGCCGCGATCGCCTTGTCAGCATCCTTGGCGAGCAGCGCCTCTATGAAACCGTTCACCAGCTCCGCCTTCGGCGCGCCCGTGATGGCTTCGACTTCCTTGCGCTCGACCTTCTTGCCTGATGAAGCCGCGATGACCTTCTCAAGGGTGCCTAGCGCGTCCCTGAATGAGCCGTCGCCGAGGAGCGCGATCAGATCCGCTGCGCCAGAATCCAGCTCCAGGCCTTCCTTCTTGGCCACTCTCATGATCTCCTTCCTGATGATCTCCCGCGCCGGTTTTTTGAAGGCGAATGTCTGGCACCGCGATACGATCGTATCAGGGACTTTGTCGAGCTCCGTCGTCGCAAGGATGAAGATCACATGCTTCGGCGGCTCTTCGAGCGTCTTCAATAGAGCGTTCCAGGCGTCCTTCGAGAGCATGTGGACCTCGTCGATGATGTAGACCTTGAATGGCGAGCTGAACGGCAGGACCGAGACATGCTCGCGCAGCTGCCTGATATCGTCTATGCCTCGATTGGAGGCCGCATCTATCTCGTAGATGTCCTCGTCGGCGGTTTTGACCGCCTTGGCAAGGATGCGGGCCACGCTTGTCTTCCCTGTGCCGCGCGAACCGGAAAAGAGATAGGCGTGAGCGATGCGGTCATTGCCGATCGCATCCTTCAAGGCCGAGACGACGTGGTCCTGGCCGACGACTTCGTCCCATTTGGCAGGGCGGTAAGTTCGATAGAGGACGGGCATGGATGAAGTCTATCACAATCTCAGATAATCTTTGACTATATCGGCCACATCCCGCGAATCATCAGCCTCCATGAGCTTCATGCGCATCTCCTTGGCGCCATCCCAGCCCGAAACATAGGCCTTGAAGTGCTTCTTCATGACATCGAAGCTCTTCAAGCGTTTGCGGCCGCAGAACAGCTTGTCGAAGAGCTTGGCATGCTCGACCATGATCTTCAAACGCTCTTCTGGCGCTTTCTCGCCGGCTCTGCGATCGAAGAACCAGGGCTTTCCGAATATGCCTCGCCCGATCATGACGCCATCGCATCCGTACCTCGCGCAGAGCTCCGATGCCTGTTCCATAGAAGCCACATCGCCGTTTCCGAAGATGAGAGTGTCCGGCGCTATCTCATCGCGCAGGCGGATGATCTCCGGCATGAGCTCCCAGTGCGCTGGGACATCCGACATCTCCCTCCTAGTGCGCATGTGGATCGTCAAGACAGGCAGATCCTGCTCCAAAAGGAGCTTGATCCAATCCATGTCGATCTTGTTGTAGCCAAGACGCGTCTTCACCGAGACCGGCACCTCCCTCCTCCCTACTCCTTCCTCCTTACTCCTTACTCCCTCTCTCGCCGCTTCTATGACCGCTACAGCCGCCTGCCGATTCTCCTGCTTAGCGAGAGCCGCCCCGCCTCCCTGCTTCTCGACAGCCCTGTCTGGGCAACCCATATTTATGTCGATGCCGTCGAATCCCAGCTTGGCAGCCAGCCTCGCCGCTTTCTTCATCGCTTCCGGATGGCCCGTGAATAGCTGCGCCACGATCGGCCGCTCTTTCTCCGTGAATTCCAGGTCATGCAGGAGATTCTTCCGGCCAGGCGAGATCAGCCCGTCCGCGGAGACGAATTCCGTCCAGATCACGTCAGGCTTGCCGTGCTTGGCGATCATGCGCCTGAAAGCCGCGTCGGTGACATTCGCCATCGGCGCCAGGACGAATATCGGCTTTTTGAGCTTGTGCCAGAAGTCCATGTCAGTAAGCCACCTTCCGGAGCAGCTTTATCTCATCTGTATCCCTGGATTCGCTGCCTAGGACGACCACTGCATACATGTCCTTGGATCTGCCTAGAGTGAACAGCGATACGCCTGTCCTGTCGGCTTCTGGCGTGTAGCCATTCTTGCCCCCAGCATAATTGGACCAAGACAGGAAATGGGTCGGATTCGTCCACGTGTGATCTCGCATGGTCTTCGATTTTAGCTGAGTGATAGATATGATGTCGGGATCGTTCTGGCGCAGCCATTCTATGATGAGAGCGATGTCGTCCGCGGTCGAAACGTTGTCCGGCGACAGACCTGACGGATCGGCGAAATATGTCCGGTAAGCGCCTATCGATTGCACGAATCCATTCATGGCGGCGATGAACTTGCTGCGGCCATAATGCTGGGCCAGGGCTTCGGCCGCATCGTTGGATGAGACCATGAGCAACGGGTAGAGGAGGTCGCCGGCCCTGAATGATTCTCCCCCTCTGAATCCGGCCGTATTGCCATATGTCGCAGTGATGGCGGCCGTGATGGAAACCTTGTCGTCAACCGGTATGAGCTGCTTCGCAACCGCAGCGGTGACGAGCTTCGTGATCGATGCGATAGGCATCACGCGATCCGGATCCCGCGATAGCGTCGAACCAGAAACGGTGCCGAGCTGAGACAGGTCCTTGACCAGATACGATGCGGCCGTGATCTTTCCGTCGTCAGAAGCCGGCAGAGACATGACGGCCGCGTCTATGAGGTCTTCTTCTTGGCTCGCGCTCCAAGTCACTTTCCTCGTAAGGCCGTTGATGGAGGTGCCATCTGTGGGCTTGGGCATCACAGCGTCGGCCATAGCGCCGAGGACTGGCAGCTTGATCGAACCGAGCCGCGGCGATATGGCGGTCCAAGCCATGCCCGCGCCATAAGACACGAGCAAGCTCGCGGCCACCACAGCCGATCCGCCGAATACGACGAGGAAGAACCTATTCATGGCCCAAGTCTACACTATTGTGCGGCGCCTTGGCGATAGAAGACGTTGGCGCCGTACCGCACATCCACATATTC
>JAGWWT010000033.1 GCA_018970245.1 Patescibacteria group bacterium | reverse complement strand
AGCGGTGTTGCTGGCGTTGAAGTTGGCGGCGAGGGACGGGGCGAATTTATCGACCACGCTCTGAGCTTTCTGCTGCATATCGTAGTCGAGCGTGGTGATGACCTTCAAGCCGCCGTTGTCCACCATGTCCTCGCCGTATTTCTTGAGCAGATAGTCGCGGACGAACATCACGAAGTGGGGCGCCCGGATGCCGCCGGCGTCTCTGGACAGGAATTGGACTTTTTCGGCGAGGGCCGCCTGGTATTGGGAGTCGTCGATCATGCCCAGCGACTTCATGCGCGAAAGCACCAGCCTCTGCCTGGCGTCGAGCTCGGCCTTATGCGATCCGTAAGGCGAATAATAGGTCGGCGCTTGAGGGATGGCTGCGAGGTAGGCCGCTTCGGCGAGATCCAGGTCCTTCGCGGATTTGCCGAAGAATTCCTGGCTGGCCTCTTCTACGCCATAGACAGTGCCTCCATATGAAGTCTCGTTGAGATAGGTCTCGAGGATCTGGTCCTTGCTCATGCTCCTAGTGAGCTTTATAGAAAGGACGAGCTCCTTTATCTTCCTCGAGATAGTCTTGTCTTGGGTGAGCAGTGAATTCTTCACGACCTGCTGGGTTATCGTCGAAGCGCCTTGGTCATACCCGCCTGAAGCCAGGTCGGTCAGGAAGGCGCGGATTATGGAAGTCGGGTCGATGCCGATATTGGTGTAGAAAGTCGAGTCCTCGATAGCGATGGCGGCCTTTTGGACGTACGGAGAGATATCGGCCAATGGGACATAGGTGAGCTTGGCGTTGGATCCCGTGTCGTACAGGAGGATCTTGCCGGTGCGGTCGTAGATCTTCGTGGACTGGACTATCTTCCTGTCCTGGAATGAATTGATGTCGGGCATAGGGAGGGTAGCGACCCAGAGGGCGCCGGCGCCTGCCAGGATGAATAGCAAAGACAGCCCCAAGGCCAGAAGCCCTTTGAGGCTGCGCAGTCCATGCTTGTGACGGCGTGACATGACAACCGTCATTATAGATTAGAGCGGGGACTTGTGGAAGCGCTATACAGTGGCTATACAGGGAAAGGCGCTATTCTTCGTATTTGTCGCTGAATGGATCGAGCTCTTCTTCCAGACCGGTGTCGTCAGTGCCTAGCGATTCATCATCTTCTTCGGAAAGGAGCGGGTCGCTTTCTTGCTTGTCCTCTGGGAACAGCGGATCAGCCATATCGAAATCAATAGGCATCCTGACTTTCGGCGTCATTGGGGGATCTTTTTCTTCGTCGCGATCCATCTTGTCATCCAACTCTGGTTTCTTATCTTTGGCCTTTTTCGTCGGCGCATTTTTTACCGGCATATGCGTGAACGTTTATGGTTTTGTAAAAGCGTGCGAGTAATTTGTATCAAAATGCCGGTCTTTTGCAAATACGTAAGGCTGTGGATATTCGTTTATGCTCGCTTTCTGCGGGCGGTCTTAAGACGGGCGGAAAGCGTCAATGCGATGGCTATGGCGTCCATCTCGTCGTCCAGCGCCTTTTCCTTGTGCGGCAGATCGATGAGAAGGCCGACCATCTTCATGATCCGTGATTTGTCGCTCGTACCGTCGCCAGTGACGGCCATCTTTATCTCGACAGGGCTGAATTCGTGGATCTCCAATCCGCGGTTCACGGCCTCGTAGATCATGATCCCGCGCGCTTCAGAGACCCGCATCGCTGTTTTTTGGTTCTTGGCCAAGAATAGGCTCTCGATGGCCATAGCCTCAGGCTCGAACTCGTCTATCACGCGGCCGATCTCTGAGCCTATCTTATTGAGCCGGATGTAGATGCTTTCTTTGGGAGAGGTCGTGAAGCATTCTGAAAAGACGACCTTTTCTTTGCCGTGCGCGGTCTTTTCGGTTATCGCGATGCCGAGGCGGTCATAGCCTGGGTCGATTCCGATGATTCTCATAATGATAAGCAAAAAACGGCATGCTGCTGACGAATAAGAGCCGATAGCCTGTCAATAAAAGCCGGCAGCCCAGGCATATCCATTATATCAATCTTATCGAAACGTAAATCTAGTCCCTCATGTGTTCTAATTTTTTCTAGCCACCGCTCAACAGAGTCGTTAAATATGTCATGCAAATTAAATTCTGTGAATGAATTTAGGTATGCATATGAAGACCACGGCCGCCGCACGAAGCCGCCCACAGCTGCCGCCAAATCCTCACATTCACTCCGCATTCGTGAACACTTCTTGGACATCTTCGTTGCCCTCCAGCTCTTCAACGAGCTTCGAGAGGATCTCGATATCAGCGTCTTCGAGAGGCATGGTCGAAGTCGGCTGCCAACCATCGCCGGTCTTCTGGAATGCCCATGAAGCGCTGCCTGGCGAGGCGAGCTCGAAGCCATTCTTGCTCAGAATGTGCTTGATGTCTTGAGCGGCCTTGTTACGGTTGTCTGTCAGCGCTTCTATGAGCATCGCCACTCCGCCGGGGCCGTATGATTCGTAGATGATCGTCTCCATGGCGGCGCTATTGTCTGTGATGGCTTTCTTGATGGCGCGGTCGATAGTGTCGTTAGGCATGTTCTCCTTGCGAGCCTTGTCGATGGCTGTCGCCAAGCCGGGCGAACGGACGTCGCCTTTGGCTTTTTTGGCTTCGACAGCGATCAGTCGTACGAGCTTGCCGAAATGCTTGCTCTTCTCGGCGTCGTTCTTGGCCTTTAAGTGTTTGATCTTCGAGAATTTGTTGTGGCCGGACATGATATTAGAATTAAGAATTTAGAATTAAGAATTAAGACAAACAATTCTTACAATAGCCTGGCGGCGCCTTTCTCGCCAAGGTGTGAGTATGCCTTGTCTGTGGCGATCCGGCCACGGGGCGTGCGTTCGAGAAGTCCAAGCTGGATCAGGTACGGTTCATAGACTTCTTCGACAGTCGCTTGTTCTTCTGAAAGCGCGGCGGCGATCGTGTTCAGGCCGACTGGCCCGCCGCCGAATTTCGAGATGATGGTCTTGAGGATCTCGCGATCGGCGCTGGTGAGGCCGGCTGTGTCCACGCCGAGCATCGCCAAAGCCTTCTCCACCACATCCTTTGTAAGAGGGCTCTTATTTATCTGAGCATAGTCGCGGCATCTTTTCAGGTGGTAATTGGCTGTGCGCGGCGTGAATCGCGATCGGACGGCTATCTCCGTCACAGCGTCTGGCAATATCTCGATATCCAGGATCTTAGCAGAGCGCTTTATGATCTCTGCGATCTCAGCATCGGTATAGAAGTCGAGCTTGAATACTCCGCCCGAGAAGCGCGATCGGAGGGGGGCGGATATCATGGCTATCCTGGTCGTGGCGGCGATGAGCGTGAATGGGGGCAGGTCGAGCTGGATAGTGCGCGCTGACGGGCCCTTGCCGATGATGATATCGAGCGTTCCAGTCTCCATGGCAGGGTAGAGGACTTCTTCTATGGCTTTATTGAGCCTATGTATCTCATCTATGAACAGGATATCCCCAGCTGATAGGTTAGTCAGAACAGAGGCCAGGTCCCCGACTTTCAAGATCGCCGGCCCGGAAGTGACTTTCATTTGAGCCCCGGTTTCCTTGGCGATGAGATGCGCCAGAGTGGTCTTTCCTAGGCCTGGGGGCCCATAGAATAGGATGTGTTCCGGGGGGTGGTTGCGCTCCTTAGCCGCCGTGAGTAGAATGTGCAGGTTGTCCTTGATGTTCTTCTGGCCGATATATTCGTCCCAGCGGGAAGGACGCAGCGTAGTATCGAGGAAATTAGCCTCTTTTTCGCTGCCCTTATCCTTGTTCTGGGTTCTTGACATGGAAATATATTCGTGCTAAGATACAGGCGAATTGAAAAGTTCGAGCCCGTGAACCTCTAAGCAATGGCCTTCCCAGGTTTGGGCATAGTGCTAAGGACATTTTGGTTGCGATCCTTCGGGATCGTTTACTGGAATTATCCTCGGGACTCTGCCTCGCTTCTGGCATCACGCCAGGAGATATTGCTTAGAGATTCTCGATCTTGAACTCAAAATCGAATAAGCAAGAACATCTGTCCGCATCCTAACGCCGCATAGCTAGAAAAAGCAATTGACACCGGCTGTGGATAGCTGGCTTAAAGATACTGGTCGTCTTCAAAGGTGCTAATCGACGAGAGAGATGACGCGCTCCAGCTCGTCGAGGGAGGTTATCGCCTGCAGGACCTTGAGCACGCCGTCTTGTTTCATGGTCAATATGCCTTGGCCTTTGGCGGCTGCCCAGATCTCGCGTTCGCTCGGGTTCTTCTCCACGGCATCCTCTATCTTTTGATCGGTGAGGACAGCTTCGTATATGCCTATGCGCCCTTTGTAGCCGGTGCCGTTGCATTTGTCGCAGCCGACGGATACCCACATCTTGTCAGTCGAAGCTGGGATCAGGCTTTTGTCTTCTATGCTGGCGAGGACAGCGTCGACCTCTTTTTTGGCTTCGCCTTCGATGGGCGATTCTTTCTTGCAGAACTGGCAAAGCCGTCTGGCCAAGCGTTGCGCCATGGCCACGCGTATCGCCGAAGTGATGACTTTCGAGTTGACGCCGAGATCTATGAGGCGCGGGAATGTGCCGGCGGCGTCATTCGTGTGCAGAGTCGAAAAGACCAAGTGGCCGGTCAGCGCCGAATTCACGGCCATTTCGGCGGTCTCATTGTCGCGGATCTCGCCGACCATTATTATGTCCGGATCCTGGCGGACGGCTGCGCGCAGTCCTTCGAGGAATGTGTAGCCCTTGTCGTTGACCTGGGTCTGGACGATGCCCGGCAAATGGTATTCGATCGGGTCTTCGATGGTGATGATCTTCACTTGGGGCGTATGGATGCGCTTGATGAAAGCGTACAGCGTCGTAGTCTTTCCCGATCCGGTCGGTCCGGTGGTGAGGATCATGCCATCCGGCCGGTTCATTTCCTTGTTGAGGATATCCAGGAGCTTGGGATTGATGCCGAGCTCTTCCAACGGGACGCTTATAGATTTCGGGTTGAGCAAGCGCATGACGATGGATTCGTTATACGCGCCCGGAAGGACGGAGACGCGTACCTCGATCTCGCCAGATGCCAATTTTATGCTGAAACGCCCGTCCTGCGAGTCCTTCTTTACGTTCAGTTTCATGCCGGAGATCAATTTTATGCGGGAGAGCAGGAGCGCATATGTCTCGGCGTCGAAGCGGATGACTTCCTGCAAGACTCCATCCAGCCTGTATCTCAACCGGATGTATGTCTCTTCGGGTTCGAGGTGGATGTCTGAAGCATCGACAGCCAGCGCGCCGGCTACGATCGTCTCCAGGATGCGCGAGACGCGGTAGCTCTTTTTTGCGGCGACGGTGTTCTCTAAGATGGAGATGATGGCCTGGAGGCTCTTGGCCTTTTCGACTATGGCCGAGATATCTTCATTCGAGATCTCGAGCGATCCGGCTTTGCTCTCATATGCGAAAGAGATGTCTTTGTAGGTCTTCCAAGCCTTCTCTAAGCTCTGCGTGGAGGTGATGAATAGCTCCGGCACGTAGCCTTTGGCTTTGAGAGAATCGACGATGGCCGCGACTTTCTCGTCCTGAGGGTTGCGGACAGCCACTTTGACCTTCTTGTCCAAAAGGGCATAGGCGGCGGCCAGCGAAGCGCGCGCAGTCGGCTCGTCTATGAGCCGGAGGGCGTCGGCGTTGACGGAGACGCCCTGGAGGTTTATGTATTCGAGGCCGTATTTCGCTGAAAGGACCTGAACGAGATCCTCCTCTTCCTTGTGCAGGAGCTCGTCGAGCTTCCGTTTCTGCTTGTCCTCATCGAAGGTGATTGTCATCACAGGTCATTATACCTTATGATTCGGGCATGAAGGTATTCATATCCAAGGACTTGAGAGATACCGAGAGGTACGCCGCGGAATGGCTCGATTCGCTCGAGAGCTCAGAAGACGAAGCGCTCGTCGTGGGCCTTTCTGGCCACCTCGGCGCCGGCAAAACGGCTTTCGTGAAGATGGTCGGCAAAGCTCTCGGGGTGGAGGAGGAGATCACCAGCCCGACTTTCGTCATCATGAAGATATATGAGACCAAGAATGAGCGCTTTCCCAGGCTGGTCCACATAGACGCTTACAGGCTCGAGCGGCCGGAAGAGATGGAGGCATTGGATTTCGAGAGGTTCGCCGCTGACCCGCGCAATCTCATAATGGTCGAATGGCCGGAGAATGTCTCGCTCAAAACGAAGATCGCCATCAGCTTTCAGGCCGATGGCGATGGAGAGTTCAGGATCGAGCAGCGATCTCCTGATCACATGTAGCCGACGTACTTGGCTGCGAACTTACAGACGCCGCCGCTAGGGGTCATAGAATCGTAAAGGTATATCTGGCCATTCCTGATAGGCACCCAAGCCTGGACGATCGGTTGGGAAGTATCGATGCCGCCGGACAGAGGGAGCCATTGATATACGGAGAGAGGTGTAGTGCCATTTGGGGCGATGGTGAGAACGGTGCCTCCGCAATCATTAGCGCTTCCTGTGTTCCAGCGGATATTGAGCAAGGCCGCGTGAGCGGTAGAAGGGACGCCGTAACCGGAAAGATCATAGGCTTTTGCTGTAGTTTCCTGGAGGTTGCCCAAGTCTTGGGCGCCGGAGTTGTAGAACAACAGATACGAACCGCTGCTGTTCCCTGGGGCCTGCCATGTGGCGTTGCCATTGACGTCTGATGTGAGGACATTTCCGACTGCCAGGGTGCCGCCTGTGACTTGGAGCTTGTTGGTGACGACCGTATTGGCTGACAGCTGGCCATTTATGTCGAGAAGGCTGCTAGAAAGCCCGCTAGGTATAGAGGTCTCGTTGAAACCGATAGCGCCCTGCCTAAATTGGGCGATGCTGCCGACGTTTAGAGGAGCGTCACAGCCTGGCTGACCTGAAGGGCAGCTTGGCGGCGTGCCCGGAGGCGGCGTCCAGTTGGCGAGGGCAGCGAGGGCGAAGGCTCCGAGCAGAAAGCCCGTGGTTACGGCGATACGGCGGACGGTTGTGTATTTATTGTTCATGATATTTGTAAAGGCTATTAAGATCTAAATCATTGTACTTGCACGCGCGCATTGAGCGCACGGACCACGTTCGCGCTGTCAGCGGCGGACTTGGAAGCGGTGGTCTTCGGAAGGCGGTCTTGCAGGACAGCGATGGCGGATATCGACGAGCTGGCGTCCGAAAGATCGGCCATAGCGGCGCTGCGCGCGTTCAATATCTGGATGGCCGTCATTGGCACCGGGCTCGGAGTGGCTTGTGCCACAGGCTGCGCCGATTGGTACGAGTTCCAAAGGAAAGCGGCTCCGACTGCCGCGGCCAAGACGACGATGATCACCATGCTGATGACATTCCTGGTGTGGTGCGGAGGCGTTCCCGATTTTGACGGGACCGGATAGGGATTGAGCGCGTAGACGTTATCCATACGCCATATTTTATCATGGCCGGCTCATAGCAGTTAAGTCCGGAAATGTGTACAATGCCCGATATGAGGCTGATTCTCCTTGATTCCCACGCCATATTGCACCGCGCTTACCATGCGCTGCCTGATTTTTCGACGTCGAAAGGCGAGCCGACCGGCGCCATTTACGGCCTTTCGTCGATGCTCATAAAGATCATCGCCGACCTGAAGCCCGACTATATCGTCGCTTGTTACGATGTGGCCGGGCCGACGTATCGTCATGAGGCCTATAAAGAGTATAAGCTCGGCCGTAAAAAGGCCGAAGACGACCTGATCGCTCAGATGAAGCGATCGAGGGATGTCTTCGAGGCCCTGGGCATACCGATCTATGACAAGCAGGGATTCGAGGCCGATGATGTGATCGGAACGATCGTGGAGCAATTGGCGGGAGAGGGGGGTAAGAAGAAAGGAGTAAGGAGTAAGGAGGAAGGAGTAGGGAGTAAGGAGGAAGGAGTAGGGAGGGAGGAGGAAGGAGTAGGGAGGGAGGAGGAAGGAGGGGGTGAATTGGAGATAATAATCGCGTCAGGCGATATGGATACGATGCAGCTCGTCTCCGGCAAAAAGGTCAAAGTCTATACGCTCAAGAAAGGCCTGAATGACACCATCATGTATGACGAGGATGCTGTCAAAGCCAGGTTCGGCTTCGGTCCGGAGCTCATCCCCGATTACAAAGGCTTGCGCGGCGATCCATCAGACAATATCCCGGGGGTAGACGGCATCGGAGATAAGACGGCGACCGAGCTCATCAAAGCCGGCGGCACGATAGAGGACATATATAAGGAGCTCGAAGCCGGCCATGAAAAGAAGTTCGAGAAGGCCGGGATAAAGCCCCGCATCATCCAGCTTCTCAAAGACAACAAAGAAGAGGCGGAATTCAGCAAGACCCTGGCTACGATCCGCCGCGATGTGCCGATCAAGTTCGTTTTTCCGGAGAAGGCTTTCAAGGACGGCTTGGATATGAAGAAGGCCTCTGCGCTTTGGAGCGCCATGGAGTTCCGCGGCCTGCCGCAAAGGCTGGAGGAAGCGGTGAAGGGGAAGGCAGAGATTAGAGATAAGAGATTAGAGAGCAGAAAACAGAGATTAGAGACTAGAGATCAGAGATTAGATATTAGAGAGCAGAGAACAGAGGGCGGGGTGTCGCTGTTCTCTGATATGCCGAGCAAGGAAGACCTGGAGCGCACGGCGGTGGCGCTGTGGCTGGTCAATTCGAATTCCACCAATCCGACAGTGGCCGATATACGGAACTTCTCTACCGCACCGACTTTCGAGGGGGCGCAAAAGGATGTTCTGGCCGAGCTGGACAAGCGCGAGCTGCGGCGCGTCTATGAGGAGATCGAGCTGCCGCTCATTCCTGTCATCCACAAGATGGAAGAGCGCGGGATAAAGATCGATCGGTCCGTCCTCAAAAGCCTCTCCGAAAAGTACCATGCCGAAGCCGATCGCTTGGAGAAGGAGATATGGAAGCATGCCGGCGCAGAATTCAACATCAATTCGCCGAAGCAGCTGGGAGACATCCTTTTCGACAAGCTGGGCCTAAAAGGCAAGAACATGAAGAAGACTTCCGGCGGCGCCAGATCTACCAGGGAGTCGGAGCTGGAGAAGCTCCGGGACCTGCATCCGATCGTACCGCTCATCTTCGATTACCGGGAGCTGTCAAAGCTGCTCTCTACATATATAGACGCCATACCGCCGCTTTTAGACAGCAACGATCGGCTGCATACGCATTTCATCTCCTCCGGCTCGACTACCGGGCGCATGGCGTCGCAGAATCCCAATCTCCAGAACATACCGGTGAAGACTGAGCTGGGCCGCGCCATCCGGACGGCATTCGTGGCCGAGAAGGGATTCAAGCTGGCAGCCTTCGACTATTCCCAGATGGAGCTGCGCATCGCCGCATTCTTGTCCGGAGACGAGAAGCTCATCGACATCTTCCGCAAAGGCGAGGATGTCCATACCGCTGTCGCTTCATTCGTTTTCAAGGTCCCGCAAGGCGAGGTCACGCCGGCCATGCGCCGCCAGGCGAAGGTCGTCAACTTCGGCATCATCTACGGCATGGGCGTGCTCGCTTTGAAGCAGAACCTCGGATCGACCCGCGAAGAAGCGCAGAGATTCCTGGACGAATACTTCGCGACATTCTCGACGCTCGCAGCGTATCTCGATCGCGTCAAAGCCGAGACCGCCCGCAAAGGATATACGGAGACCATGTTCGGGCGGCGCAGATATTTCGAAGGGATAAATTCGAAGATACCGTACATCAGGGCCGAGGCGGAGAGGATGGCGATAAACGCGCCGATCCAGGGGACGGAAGCGGATATCATCAAGCTGGCCATGATACGAGTAGATGCGTTCATCAAAGAAGCGGGCCGCGAAGCGGATGCTTACCCGCTCTTGCAGGTCCATGATGAGCTCATATACGAGGTGCGCGATCCCGCAGCCGAGGAGCTCGTACCGAAGATCGAGAAGATCATGGAATCGGTCGTCGATCCATCCAAAACGCACGGCGTGGTCATGAAGGCCGGCGCTTCCGTCGGCGGCGACTGGGGCGCGCTCAAATAACATTGTTCCAATATCATGCTCTACGTATTCCACGGCACGGATCTGCAGGCTTCTATGAAGAAAGCGCATGCGCTCGTAGATTCGCTGCGCGCCAAGCGGCCGGACGCGGCTTATGAGAGGATGTCGGCCGATGATTGGAGCGCATCGGCGCTCGAAGGCGATCTGGGAGGACAGGGTTTGTTCTCGAACAAGTACATAATATTCCTCGATCGGCTGGCCGAGAATGAAGAGGCCAAGGAAGCGCTTCTGGATCTCATCCCGGCCATGAAGGGGTCGCCGAATATATTCATAGCGCTCGAGGGCAAGCTCAATGCCGAGCTGAAGAAAGCCCTAGAGAAGCACGCCGAAAAGGCCGTCGTCTCTGATCTGGGCGTCCAGAAGCCTAAAAGGCCGGAGTTCAATATCTTCGCTCTAGCCGATGCTGTGGGCAGCCGCGATCCGGTCAAGTCCTGGATGATCTACCGCCAGGCTGTCGATGCTGGCCACGGATCAGAGGCGATCATCGGCACGCTCTTTTGG
>JAGWWT010000073.1 GCA_018970245.1 Patescibacteria group bacterium | reverse complement strand
CTGAATACTCGCATAAGCTGCGGCATTATCCATTCGATGACATCCCGCAGAACTGGCAACACGACCTGCGAACGGTCCTCCTGCTCATTGCCCATCGGCAGAGCGTTGTAAGTATTCCAAGCGTAGAAATTGTCGAGTTCGAGAGTGGTCAGCGTGGAGCTGGTATTGGGATAGACAACGACGCCGGTCGCCACAGATGACCCCATAGCTTCTTTTTCGTATTCTGCGATGATGCCTAAAAGCTCATCGTCGCTCATCGGGGAGGGTTTATCGGTTCCTGCCATTAATGAGCCTCATCAGCAAAATTTACACGTAACTTCGGAGGTCTGCCCGGTTTGCGTTTGCCCAATACCTGCGCCCGATTAAGTCTAGCCGATAAATCGTCTACTTGCGATACAAGTAGTTGGACTTTTTCTTTGAGGTGCCCCATCTCGGCTTCCATTTCCATCAGTTTCACTTCGGCTTGCAGACTCATGGTCAAACCCTCTTCAACGGTGGTAATTCGAGTTTGCGCCAGCCCTCGCTTTTTCCGCGCAGTCTATCACCAAATATGCGGCTTGCATCATACTGCAAGGCATCGTGGATGTGTGAATACTCGTTCTTATCCGGACTGTCGGCATAGCGGTCATTGGCGCCATGTATCCGGCGATATTGGTAGCGGCCCAAAAAGCCCTTGCGGAGCATTGAACAGCGTGGATGCACCAGAAATCCGGGCTTGCCGCCAATCATGGTATTCAGCGGCTTTTTGACCGCTTCAATCCTGAGTGTGTCCGATATCTCCCCCGGTTCAATCTGGATGCCTTTGCTGCGCAGAATCTCAAAGCAGGTCCGCTCATCCGTCTGAGCCCGTTGCTGACCGGCTGGGTCGCCAAAGTCGGAAAATTGGAACCCTCCCCAGCGTTCACGGCAGTGCATCAGGACGCGGTCACTAAACCGCTCTATGCCCATCGAATCCGAAGTAAGCTCGTCAAACGCTATCCACTGACCGCTTGGTAATAGCTGGCTGAAGCTGCATGCCGGTGTGAGCCCAAAGTCCCATCCGCGGCGGATAGGTTTACCAGTTATCGGCTCGCATTCCTTGCAGTGAATGGCATCGTTGTATTCGCTATACACGGGCTTGCCGTCCTTGACATAGCCATACTGGCCATCGATGTAAACTTTGACGAAGTCAGGGTCTTTGCCTTTAGCCAGATTAGTGTAGTAGTCGAGCGGTAGATGCTTGATGTTTTCAGCTCCAGGCATTCGGCCACCTGGCTGTTTGAAGATGGCCGAATTGTCCGGCGTTAGTTCCTCAAACCTGTGATACCACCAACTATCCGTATCGGGAGGATTTGTATCCATGATGATGCCCGCACGAACGCAACCCCCATCCCGAATGGCTGGATAGCGATTGACACGGCCCTCCAGAGCTTCAATCACGATACCAGGCACTTCACGGGCTTCATTGACCCATGCGGCCGTGTACTCAGCCGATAACAGATTAGCCACCTGGTCAGGTCTATCCAAAGCCCGGAACATCACTTCGATGTGGCAGCCAGGAAACTTCGTGATGTAGTAGTTATGCTCTGACTTCCACCATTCCCCAAAATACTCAGGCGGCAGCCATTCGTGGAACGTTTTGATAGTTGTATCCCGCAACTGAATATAGCTGTTGCGGATGACGGCAAAGCGGCTTCGGCGAATGCCATCGGCTTGGACTGGCTGCAGATGGGCTAGTTTCAGGAGTTCAACGACGCAAGCCGAGGATTTACCACTGCCGAACGGCCCCATCAGTCCGCGTACAAACCGGTCACAGTCGCTAAAAGCCTTCAGCGTTGGTGCATCGGTGTAGGAGTATTCGATGACCTTGTGAGCCATCAGCCGTTGTTGATGATGAACTGCGCGCTGAAGGAATTGCCCTCGGAATCGGTCAAAGCGGTTGATTTGAGGTCAGGCAAAGTCTTCTGCAGCAGGATTTGGCAAGCCTTAACCTGAGTCTGCGTCATTTCAATTTTGCCATT
>JAGWWT010000032.1 GCA_018970245.1 Patescibacteria group bacterium | reverse complement strand
AAAGTTTCGGCTTGGTCAAGCTTTACCTTAATAGGCTTATCTAGCCATCCAGTTCCTATGTATATGCAAAAACGTCGAGATTTTCGACGAATTTGCATAGGGACGTGAGAACGATATGCCGAGGCCGCCGGGCCGCCAGCGAGCTCGATCATCGCTCGATCATCACTGGACTTCGATGCTTGCGCTCGCAGAATCGCCGGAGCTCCCTGCGAAGCTATAAGTGTACGATCCAGGCGTGGTCGGGAGCGTCATCGATCCTGTCGTGAAGTTGCCGCCACCGTCAGCATGCGCTGATCCCGCCAGCTTGCCGTTCTCGGTGACCGTGACTTGCTCCTCATGGCCGAATCCGCGCCCATTCCAATCTACGGTGGATCCGGAAGGGAAGGTCCCGCTCGAAGGCGTGATGGTTGGATTGCTCGGAAGAGAGGCAGTGCTCGTTCCTGCGGCGCTGCTAGTCCCTGTAGAGCTGCTCATATTGAGCTGGCCCATGATGCTCGCGACCTCCTGCTCGAGCGTGGCGACTTCTTGCTGAAGAGCGACGATCTGATTCTCGAGGGTAGGCAGATCGAGCGCAGCTCCAGACCCGTTACCCGATCCTGATCCGCTTGACGTCTGCGTCGATGTCGAGCTTGTGGCCGATATCGTCATGAATGTCTCGTCTGGCGAGGAATTCGTGTCGCCCGATGGATCCGTCGATATGACCTGATAGTGGTAGAGCGTTCCGGGCTGCAGATCCGTTATCGGGAATGAATGGTTCGTGACCAGATTCTCGTCTATCGACGAATAGCTCTGGTACAGCAGCGTCGAAGTAGCGGCCGTGGATGTAGAAGCAGCGGTCGTAGATGATGCGCTGGATGCCGTAGAGGTGCCATAAGCGACCTGGGATGTAGCGTTCACATCCGTATTCCACATGATGGTCGCGCTCATCCCGTCTCCTCCGGGCAACGCCGTGACTGAAGTGATCGACGGTTCCGTGCTGGCGGTCGAAGTCGCAGTAGTAGTCGTAGCTGTACCCGTAGCGGCGGTTTGCGCGCTTGCTGTGTGCGCGTTGCTGACGGTCAAGGCGGTCGCCGCTATCAAGGCCGCTGAGAGGATGATGCGGGAGATCGGACTGCCGGTTCTTGTGTTCGATTTAGGTTTCATGATTCTGTTTGACTGGATTTAGGCTTATAAAGAAGATCTAGGCTTGTAAAAAGGCGGTGATGCCTGTTATGCGTGACGACGGATGTCCGCATAGATTACCCGCGGAATTCGTGGGCCTGTGAGTTTATCCTTCCTTGATTGCTTTTTGAGCGTTCCTTCATGCCCTCTTCGACGGTCCTTCATCATGGACGGGTAAAATCGATCATTATCAATCAATGATCGGTAACAGATAAATAACATGAAAAAAAGACCGAAGATCGCCCGCGGGTTCACGCTCATAGAGGTTCTCGTAGTCATAGGCATCATCGCCATACTGGCGTCGGTAGTCCTGGTGGCGGTCAATCCCGCCCGTCAGTTCAAGCTCGCCCGCGATTCCCAGCGGACTAGCAACGTCAACGCCATTTTGAACGCGATACACGAGAATATGGCCGAGCATAAAGGCTCATTCGATTGTGAGGGGCAGCCGCATCCTCTGCCGACCGGCGGATTCATGGTGGTGAGGCACGTAGATGGCGACCCTTCATATGCTGCTGATATAGCTTCATGCCTGGTGCCGGATTACATATCGGCTCTGCCATTCGATCCAGCCAGCACGACGGCTCATTGGGATGGGATAGACAGCTACGATACAGCTTACTGGATATACCAAGACAGCAATGGAAGGATCACAGCCAGTTCTACGGGCGAGATAACGCCGAGCATCTCCGTGACTAGGTGACGCGGATGTCTACAGGACGCCATTTGCCAGCGTAACGATTGTGGTAATATGAAAAGCGCATGCGCCGAAATCTTGCAATCGTTTCGCTCATATCGGCAGCCCTGATCATAGCCGCTCTCGGCGTGAAGCTGTCGGACCGCCCGGCAAGGCCCGGAGGGCTCTCATGGAGCCTGCCATTGCGAGTCCCGCTCGCGCCTGACGGTTCGTTCTTCGGCAAGCCGGCCGAGCAGCCTTCTACGGCGAAGAGATCCCAGCTACCTGCGCCGGCGACGCCGCCGGCCCAGCAGCCTACGGAAGTGAGCGCCCTGTCCTATCTTGTCGGCAATGTCGCTACTGGCCAGATCCTCGATCGCAAATACATAGACACTGTCCTGCCGGTGGCCTCGATGTCCAAGCTCATAACCGCCATCGCGGCTACGGATTCTATGTCCTCGACGACGGAAGTCGAGATAACCGAGCCCGAGGCGGAAGCGCCGCCCGACGGCAGCCATCTGAAGGCTGGCGAGAAGTTCACTGCCCACGAGCTCCTATACCCGATGCTTCTGGATTCCTCCAATATCGCTGCTGAAGCGCTCGCATCCAGCACGGATAGGGACCGGTTCCTCGCTCTCATGAACGGGTATGCGCGCGAGATCGGCATGAACAGCACGAATTTCGCCGATCCGTCGGGAGTGGATCCGAGGAACCGCTCTACAGCAAGGGACTTCTTCGCCTTGGCACGGTATATCTACCGCTACAGGCCGGACATCCTTGCGATCACCAGGATAGTCTCGACCTCTACGGCTTCGACGACCGAGCACGGGGCGCATGTATTCGCGAGCATCCATCCATTCGTGACCGACCCTAGGTTCATCGGCGGAAAGACCGGACACACGCCTGAAGCCCGCGATACCATGCTCACGATCATGGACATCGACGGGCAGCCGCTCGCTTTCATCATCCTCTCATCGACGGACAGGCTCTCCGATACGGATATGCTGGCTGAACACTTCGAAAAGACCTTAGCCCGGCAGAATTACTAGCTGCCGATCGAGGACTAGAATAGCCAGCTCCTTATGAGCTTCTTCGTCTCTTCGGGACCGGACACGGCCACGCAATCGACGCCGGTCGCCTTGGCTGAATAGTCATTGCCGCCCACGAATAGAGAATCGCCGACGAATACTATGTCTTCCGGCTCCAGCTTGAGGCGCTGCTCCAGCTTGCGGATGCCGTAGGCCTTGTTGATGCCGCGCTTGGTGACGTCTATGGATGTGGTGCCGCCGATCTTTATGTCGAAAGCCGGCAGTTTCTCGGCTAGGATGGCGGCGATCTTTCTGCGCTTCTCGCGGTCAGGATCCCACTGGCGCTTGAGCTCTATCGGCGCCTTCTGGCCAAGGGCCGAGAATGTCACCTGCGAGCCGCGGTCTTCGATTATGTCGCCGTACTGCTTCTCCGGCTTATCATAGCCGGCTGCTTTGAGCGCTGAGTCGAATGCCCGCCGTATCCCATCTCGGTCGATCTGGCTCAATGTTTCCTGGTACTCAGGGACCCAGTTGCCTTTCCAGACATACAGGCAGGTGCCGGAAGTAGGCAGGAGCAGCAGATTCGAAAGGTTGTCTGCAGATGCTGGCAGGCCGGCGATGAACTGGCTCTGGAATTGCGGCCACCCGCCGCCGCCTATGACCGCCACTTTCTTGCGGGCCAAAAGCTGCACGAATAGGTCGGCCATCTCCTTATCTATCGGGGCCTTGCTCTCGGTCAGAGTGCCATCGAGATCGAATGCTATGAGCTTTTTCGAGTATGCAGTCATGGTCAAGTCTCCGCGTCAGATCTCCAGGGCTCTCAAGAGGGCGGACATCTTCATTGTCGCCACGCCGACGACATCATCGCCGGCTCCATAGTACATGAAGGCCGTCTGCCCGCGGATGACCAGGCCGCAAGGAAAGACGACATTGGGGACGGCCCCATGCTGCTCATACTGCTCCTCAGGTTCGAAAAGAGGAACGGCCGTGCGAGCTTTGACGATGGTCGGATCGTTGAGGTCGAGGAGGACGGCGCCGATTCGGTAAGTGGTGCTCCATGAGACGCCGTGATAGAGGAGCATCCAGCCGTGCTTGGTCTTGACCGGCGGGGTCGATAAGCCGACCTTGCCGCCATCCCACATGCCGCGCCTGGGGGATATGACCTCTATGCATTGCGTGATCTTCTCCTTGGAAAAGTCCAACGAATTCACGAAATCGGCGCAGACGCTCTCGTTCACCCTATGGAAGACCATGTAGCCGCCCTTGATCGGTTCAGGCAGCATGGCGGCGTCCTTGTTTGCGATCGATGCCGGCGTGATTATCTCTGGTTTGGTCCAGCCAGCCCAGCGCTTCTTGGCGAAGTCGGCCGAGGCTATCGAGCTCACGGCTACCCGCGGCGTCGAGCCGTCGTAGGCCGTATACGTCATGTATACGCGCCCGTCTATGAGCTGGAGCCTGGGATCCTCGCAGCCGCGCGATTCGAAGTCGGCTCGCGGCGAGAAGATCGGCTTGTCTAGGCGCTCGTCGATCGAGAGGCCGTCTACGGATGAGGCGTAGCCCAGCGTGGAGACGTTGTCAGCCGAGACTGCCCGGTAGATGATGTGCGTCTTGCCGCCGAGGTCTATGGCGGCGGGATTGAACGTGCCTTTGGTTTCCCAAAGCATCGACGGCCGAGGCGCGATTATCGGATTGCCCGGGAAGCGCTTGATGAAGCTCCTGGATTGGTCCGTGAGATAGTGGAGCAGGTTCTCGAGCGGTATGGTCGCCACCGCGCAATGCGTGTCAGCCGCACCGTAATGGACTTCCAGGCGGCCGTCCCGGATGAGCGCGCCGGTCGGGAATATCACATGAGGCACCTGGCCGGTGTTCTCATAGTATTCATTCGGGACCATGAATGGGCCCTTGGTACGGCCGATGATCTGGCGGGGATTCTTCTCGTCTAGGAGGACGATCTCTATGCCGAAGACCTGGTCGCCCTGGCCATAGCGCTGGATGTGCGAATACACGACTAGCCAGCCTTTTTCGGTGAGCACTGGCGGCGCGCCGAGCTCGAGGTGATCGGTGGGGAAGCGCCGGATGTGGATCTTGTGCGAGTCGAGGCTCTTCCACCACTCGTTCCAAAATTCTGGCGACCACATGTCTTCAGGCTTATCGAACTCCGCATAGCAGATGTCTGAGGGCTTGCGGTCCGTGTTCACGGTCAGCAGCGCCGCCATCTTGCCGCCGATCTTGGCAGGGAAGAGAGCCATGGCTTTGGCATTGAAAGGCGTGACCAGATGCTTCTCATCTATGGTCTCGAAATCCTTGGTCAGAGCGACGGCTACTTTGATGTTGTCGGCCGAGAATGGGTATCCGCCGAGAGCGGTATAAAAGATGTAATTGACCCCGCCCAGCTTGGTCACGCGCGGGTCCTCGCAGCCATAGAGGTCGAATTCGCGGTCAGGCGAGACGAGGACATGCCTGTTCTCGTAATGGAAGCCGTCTTTGGATTCCGCTGCGGCTATGACGGACATCCTGGCGTGCGGCTCGCGCAGCAGGTCCGGCTCCGACATGGCTCTATAGACCATGCGCGTCTTCTGGCCGTCCATGATGGGACAGCCGTTGAAAGCCGCCGCGGCTTCCCACGGGTGCTCGCGGACTGGCGAGATGATCGGGTTATGCTCTGATCTGGTGAGTGTGAACATTGGTTCGAATGTAGGGCGACGGACCTGGGCGGTCGAGGGACGGCTTGCTAGACCTTGCCGTACTTGACCAGCCAATCCAATAGCTTATCGAGCGGCGTCTCCGCAATGCAGACGTGGCGGTCGCCGCCGCCGTAATAGACCATCAGATTCTGGCCGAGGATGACCGCTCCGGAAGCGTAGACGACGCCGGGCTTGCCGTCATTCTCGTAATGCATCTCCGGGTTGAGGATAGGCTCCGGCGAACGGTACAGGATCTTCGTCGGATCTTGGGGGTCTAGTATCATGGCGCCGATCCTGTATCCTACGCCATGCTTGTACGGGTCATCCTTGTCTATGGCGTGATAGAGGAGGAGCCAGCCCTTATCGGTCTTCAATGGCGGCGGACCGGCGCCGCGCATGCGATTGTCCCAGAAGTCCTTGCGGCCGGGCTGGACGCCCTGCGGCCTGGCGCTGTTCAGATATGTGTTGAGCCCATCGATGCTGTCGACATATTCGACTTCGACCTTGGGCACTATGGAAGTGATGATCGCGAACTTGCCGTTGACTTTCTCAGGGAAGAGCAGCCAGTTCTTGGCGACATAGCCCGGGGGAGAGATCATGAAGGGCCGGCGCCAGCGCCATCGGCGGTTCTTGATGTCGTCGAGGCCGATAGATGTGAGCGCGATGCGGACAGATTCCCAGCCCTCGAAGGCGACGTATGTCATATATACCCTGTCTCCGATCCGCACCGTCCTCGGGTCCTCAGAACCGCCCCAGCCTCCGCCGGAAGTGTAATATGATGGATCATAATGTCGCGGGCCGTAGACCTTCGCTGGATCAGGCATGCCTAGTCCCGGCATCGGCTGGAATACCGGATATTGGGATCTCTCCGTGAAGTGTAGGCCGTCCTCGGATGAGGCGTAGCCGATCCTAGAGATGCCGTCCGCGCCTATGGCGCGATAGAGGAGGTGGACGCGACCCTCGTCATCCTTGAAGGCGGCCGGATTGAACGTGCCGCCAAGCTCCCATTCGCGGACCGGCAATGGCGAGATCACGGGGTTCTTTGCATGGCGGTTGAGCCGGAATCGGCGGACTTCAGCCGCTGGCGCTCCGCGCGAAGCGAGATACGCGTAAAAGAATGCCGCGGCAGCGAGGACGAACGCGAACAGCGATATGAAGATGGCGATGCTCATGCTTTTTGATCTGCCGGCCCTGCTGCGCCGGCGCGGCCATACCGGTCTTCTAGGCGCGATATGTCGGCCTCATCGAATTCTCCGAATGAGATCTCGAGGATCTGGAGCGGAGCCTCGCCGCCTTCCATCCTGTGCGCCGTGCCGCGGGCAGCGAAAAACTCGTCGCCCGGCTTCGCGGCCAGGCGGGAGCTTCCTATCTGTATCGTGCCGTCCCCGGAGATGACGTGCCAGAATTCATCGCGATGCTTGTGCGTCTGGAGGCTCAATGCCTCGCCGGGCATCACTGTGATGATCTTAACCGTGGAAGTCGAATTCTTTGTGAACTCTACAAACTCGCCCCACGGACGCGACTCGCGATAGGGTTTGACTGATTCCATGGACCGCTAGTACGTTGATTATACAACGCCAGGTCCTATATAGGCTGTGCATAACTCCTCTATCTCGGATCGCCTGCATGGGCCCGTGATCTCACGGCTGGCTCCATGGCGAAAGAAGGCGCTAGACCGCTCTTGAACCTCCTGAGATCCTGCGGGAATATCTTGGTCGCTATGTGGTGGATCGTATAGGTGATGAAGAAGGCCGCCATGACGTCTATGGAATAGTGGAGATGGCCCAGGAGGACGACGACGCCGAAGAAGATGGCGGCCAGGATCCCGAATACGCGCATCCTCTTGTCGTCCCAGAATATGAGCGCCATAAGGAACGGCAATCCCGTATGGCCGGAGAAGAAAAGATCCGCACCAGAGCTGAAGATGTAGAAATTTATGTGAGGATCGAGGCTGAACTGGTCTACATTGACGTGGTCCGGGAATGGCCCGATATGCGTGAGAGTGATGAAGACCGAACGGACGACGACGAACAGCGCCACTGTCTTCAGCCAGAATGGGAGGCTGCTCGGCCTGGCCAATGCGTACAGCGTGATGATGGTCCAGAATATGATAGGACCATAGACGAAGATGTCGTCGACATTGACGACCGGAGTGTTGGAAAGGATGATGTCGCCGACCGGTCCGGTAGCGCTCTGCGTCGCGTAAGTTCCCGCTACTATGTTCGCGAACAGGGAAGCTACGACAAGGACCAGGCCTATGGCCGTTGAGATCAAGAATCTCTTGTCCCGGAGCTGTATGGAATATTGTCTTTTTATGGCTTCCATCCGATCAGTCTAGCACCTATCGGCCCGGCAAGCACAGGCCCGGCCGTGCTCAGCGGGTCGCGATCAGCGCAAGTCAATTCGTGCCGCAGACAGCTTTGAGCTCGGCCAGGTCGGCCGCTGTCGGCGTCTCATTCGTGCCCTGATTGAGATAGTACATGATGGCCTTGGGATCATTGACGTGCTCTAGCCCCAGGGCATGCCCGAGCTCATGCGCGAGGACGCGGATCAGCTTGTCATTGTCCTGGAACTGGTAGATGTCGATGCGCTGACCGCTCTGGTCGCTCACATATTCTCCCTCATCGAACTCGAGGCCTGTCGATGAGCCGACAGTATTGTAGCGGCTGACATTGAGATTGAGGGTCCCCGCCAGGCTATTTAGGGCAGAGACGAGAGCGTTGATCTGGTCGGCGAGCGTGTTCAACGACGCGCTCTCGCTGTTGATGGCATCGGCCTCGGCGTTCAGGTTCGCGCGCAGCTTTTCGAGCAGGCTGTACTGATCGGCCGGCGCGCCGCCGCGGCTGTTCCAGTAGGCGATCTGCTGCTCCAGAGAGGCTCGATCAGACTCATACCGGGTGATCTGCTGATCGAGCGAGGCTTTATCCTGGTCATAGGTGGCCAGAAGGGAATCGTACTTGGCCTTGGCCGCATCGTATGATGACCTGTCGTCGGTTATGGTCACGCCTATCGACTGCAATTGCTGCGTCGCTTGCTGGCGATAGTCATAGATCAGGTTTATCTTGAGATCGCTCGCCGATGGAGCCGAAGAATAGGCGAATAATGGCTTGCCGGCGGCCTTGTCCCAGATGGCCGCTGCTTGGGCGACGTCTGACAAGAATTGAGGCCTGCTTACGCCGAACCGGCTGTCGAACGACCCTATCGAATACTTTATCGGCTGCTGGCACGGCTGGACGCCGACCAGCTGCTGGACTTTCTCTACGAGAGGCTGGACTATGGGCTGGACGAAAGGCGGGACCGCGCCTGGCGCGCGCCGCTCTGCTATGACCGCTACCGCCGCTATCGCGGCGACTGCGGCCAGGGTCGTGACGGCTGCCTTAATGGTTTTCCACATCAGGCTAATTATACGTGAATCCTGGCGTATTTGGCGCGCCTATGCAATAATGTCCTCCTAATGAATCTTGAGGACAAAAAGCTGGTCTTCATCCTTATCGGTCTGCCAGCCATGGCTGTCGCCCTGTTCATCGGCCTTTACATCGGCGAACACAGCGCCTCGCCGTCCCTCGACATCTCTTCGGTCACAGACGGTTCATATGTGACCTCCGACCAGTTCGCGCCATTCTGGAAAGCCTGGCAGGTCCTCAATGACAAGTATGTCGCTGCCGCGAGCACATCCGTCCAAGACAGGGTCTACGGCGCCATTGAGGGCCTGGCCGCTTCATACGGCGATCCTTACACGGTGTTCTTCCCGCCGGCCGAGGCCAAGGTCTTCCAGGAAGACATCGCCGGCGACTTCGATGGCGTCGGCATGGAGATAGGCATCAAAGACAAGCAGCTCCAGGTCGTCGCGCCGATCAAGGATAGCCCGGCCGCAAAGGCCGGCGTCAAAGCCGGCGACTATATACTGGCCATCGATGGCACCTCGACTGACGGCATGTCTACCGACGAGGCTGTGAAGCTCATCCGCGGCCCGAAGGGCACAGCGGTCAAGATAACATTCCTTCCGACGGGCGCTTCCAAGCCAGTGGTCAAGTCGATCATCCGCGACGTCATCAATATCCCGACCATAGACACTTCCACGAAGCCCGGCGGCATATTCGTCATCAGCCTCTACAGCTTCACGGCCCAGTCTCCTGATCTGTTCAGGAATGCGCTAAGGCAGTTCGTCCTATCTGGCGACCACAAGCTCATCCTTGATCTGCGCGGCAATCCAGGCGGATACCTGGATGCGGCCTGGGATATGGCCTCATACTTCATTCCGGCCGGCAAAGTCGTTGTGACCGAGGACTTCGGCAAGAATGGGCCGCCGAACGTCTATAGGAGCAAGGGCTACAACGCCTTCGGCCCCAACCTCGATATGATCGTCCTCGTCGACGGCGGGTCAGCCTCGGCAGCCGAGATCCTCTCTGGAGCTCTCCAGGAGCAGGGCGTAGCCAAGCTCGTCGGCACGAAGACGTTCGGCAAGGGATCCGTCCAGGAATTGGTCCCGATCACTTCCGACACTTCGCTCAAAGTCACGATCGCTCGCTGGCTCACCCCGAACGGCCACAATCTATCCCATGACGGCCTGGATCCGGACTACAACGTCCCGATAACAGACGCCGATGTCGCAGCCCACCGCGACCCGCAGATGGACAAGGCGGTGCAGCTGCTGGACGCACAGGAGTAGAGATTAGATATTAGATATTAGAGATTAGATACCAAATACCAAATACTAGATACCAAATACCCACCACATACCAACCATGAAAGTCATCCTGATAAAAGACGTTCCGAAGCTTGGTTCCCGCTATGAAGTCAAAGACGTTTCTTCCGGCCACGCCACCAATCTCCTCATACCACAGGGCCTCGCCCTGGCCGCCACGCCCGATGCTTTGAAGAGGCTGGAGACGCAGCGCAAGCAGGCCGAAGCCGAGCGGAAGATCCACGAAGACCTTCTGGTCAAGAATATAAAGGACCTGGATGGCAAGACCATCACTATCTCCGGAA
>JAGWWT010000008.1 GCA_018970245.1 Patescibacteria group bacterium | reverse complement strand
AAAGCATGAGCGAGAAAGGCAGATTCGATACTGTCGTAGTCTTGGAAGTACGCTTGAATCTTTACCCACTTACCGTGGTAGTCTTCATGAGTCCAACACAGAGTACAGTTAGTGCCGTTGCCCTTAATACCGAAGTAATTGTTTTTTCCTGTCGTCAGTCGACCCCATGCACTCTCAAGAGCGTACTGGGCTAGAGAGACAGAAGCAGGAACACCAGTAGCTGTCTTAGCAGTCTTAGCTGCATCAATTACTTGCTGAGGAAGCTGCATCAGTTTCAGTCCTTACTTGCTGTAGATCGCTGTAGAACTTTTGCCAACCTTCAGCGATAATAGTGTTGGTCGTACAGATTTCCTTATCAGTCTCAATCACTGAGGGAAGTACGACGGATGTTTGATTGGTTGTGACAACGATGTCGGAGGCTGAGGAAGTGGGGGACACTTCGACGGAGGGCTTGGCAGCCCGCAGCTTGCCAATAGCATCGTTGATACGGCTGCTAACGTCTTGCTGAACTTGCTGAACATTTTGATTATCCCGTTGAGCTACTACAGTGTTAACTACAGACGAAACCTTATTCGCTGTCGTAATACTGTCGGCACACTTCTGAGTCTTCTCTACTTGGTGGTACAGAAGATAACCTTCAACAGAGGAGACGATGAGGAGGGCAGCCGCAGCTACCCCCAACACCTTAGTCCCTACTCCGCTGACGTCGTCAATTAAAGAGCGGAGTCCCATTTTCATTCCCTAGACGTTCACGGAAGATGTCAGAGGCGTGATCAATACCTTCCCAATTATCAACACCAGCAGCTTCCAAAGCTTCCAACCATTCGATTTGCTCCCTCATCTCGAGGAACTCATCGAGAGGAACGGAGACGAAAAAGTCGCCACCAATTTCAGAGGCAGACGAGTCAACAGTAACATCAGTATTAGTCATTAACAGCTCCAATCATAACTACTTCGCAAGCACCGCCAGAGCAAGCAAGCTCCTGACTGCCTGTCGTATTGTCTTCAGTTTCATAGAAGCGGAGATCGTTCCAATCAATAACAGGCATCGGATGCTCGGCTACCCACTTGTTGTATTCTTCCTCCGTAACTTCCTGATAAGGTGCCTGCTTATACGTACCGCCATCGTAGGGTAGAAAACTAACACCACTAAGGTTATCAAAGTTTTCATACACCCAAGCACCTACTTCCATCCACTCGTGTTCTTTGACGTAAACAGTGGCCGAAGGCTTGTGCTCACACCAATGTCGCTGCAACGTATCCCAGATTTCCAGAGCTTGAATAGCACCAATGTCGTCACGCTTGATCGAAGCCTCGGGAGACTTACGAGGGAAGTAGAAGACAGTAGTGTTGTCAGGCTTCAGATGTTCAGGTTCGTTATAGACACCTGCGTCCTTGAGGAAGCGAGTCAGCGGGTCTTTGTTGTCTGCTCGGACAGTACGAAGATAGTAAGGACTATGCCGAGCATGGAGGCCGGAAGAACTGTCGACCAATTGGGATACAGTACCGCTAGGCTTAACACAAGTAGTAGCAGTAGATTGAGGAATACCCAACCGTTCAGCCCATTCCTTGTTTGTCTCAATGACAACATTCTTGAGATGTTCCAAGTAACTAGGATTGAGAGCTACCTGAGGATTGTCAAGGATGCCAGTCAGACTGACACCGAGAAGACGCTCCTCATTACAGTTGTCCTTCCACACCTTCCTCAGATACTTGAAGTCTGTGAAGGTTGACTGGATCGTCCCCAAGATAGCAGCTACCTTAGCCTTTCGTTCCAACGTAACTACAGAGTCAGTAGGACGAACAATGATTTCAGTGAGGTTGCAGAACTGGTAGGGACGGAGGATGATTTCAGAACAAGGATTAGTTCCGAACTCAAAGTTAGTATTGCGTCGACCACTACGAGCTGCAATATTCTGACAAGCATACCGACTGAAGAAACCACGCTCACCACTCTTACTGTCGTACAGCGCCTTCCACTCCTTCATGAAAGTTTCCATGTCAGGACGACGACGGTTGTACACAGCAGAGTTATTAGCCAACGCTCGCTGGCTGTTGCGTTCCCACCATGCACCTGTCTTTGCATTACGCATACGATCATCGTTGACTTCAGACAGAGAGATCATAGCAGATCGACGGACACCGCCAACCACTACAACATCTGCAATCTTACACATCAAGTCATGAGCTTCTAGGCTTGTGAGGCGACGTCCCGCAGCACCTCGAAAGAGCTTCGTAGTGAAGTCAAAAAGCTCCACCAGAGGTTCGGGTCCTGAAGCGCGCCCACCGAAGGTCCGAAGTCTTGCTCCGGCAGGTCGTACTCGGCTGACGTCCCATTGGGGAAGTTGACCAGCAACGAGTAGGGTGATGAGTTCTCGGAGAGACTTTGCCCAGCCTTCCTTACTATCTGCAACGACAATGACAGTAGCGGTCGGTTCGTGTTGCTCGGAGATTCGGGGGAGTTGGTTGACATATTGTTCCTCTACACTAAAGCCGACACCAGTGCCGCACATAAGGATATACATTGCTTCATCGAAGCTACGAAGACTGTCTACAGGAAGGTAAGCACAGTTGTAAGCAGGGACGTGACAGCGATCCATAGCAGGACCACTCGACATCAAAGCTCGCATACTGGGCATCACTTCAAGATTGAAGATCGCCTCTTGGATTTCAGCGTACTCTTCGATTGTCATCTTGCCACGAATAGAGTTGGCGTAGTATTCAGTCAGACGAGAAACAGTCTCACCCCAATCTTCTCGGCGCCCTTCCTTGTCGAGCCATCGGGCGTATCGGCTCTTATAGATAAACTCTTCGTAAGACGACGGAAAAGGATTATTACTCATGAATTGTTTTTCCATTAAGATGATGGTGAACACACATCAAAGACCATCCCAACTCTTCACTTATTTGTTTATAAGTTTTCCCTAACTGACGAAGTTTAACCATTTCTAAATATTCATCTTTAGAAACTTTAGTTTGGATGACTCGCTGGTTTTTATTGAACTTAGGTTCGAGTTTATGAATTAGGTTGTGTTCAATCTTTTGAACTTCTTTTTTAGAGGTATTGCTATCTACAATTTCTACCCATTTATCAGGAGTTATTCCCAGACTTAATAGATCAGACATCCACTTAGAATGCTCTTCTGATCTTGCACCTGAACAAACCCAAGCACGTCCTCCTGAACCTTGTCCTACATAAACACATTCTCCTGTAAAAGGATCAATATGTTTATAAATATAATATTTCATAGGTCAGACAGATCAGGGGCGACGTAAGTATCAGGCTTTAGAATCTTTCCGTCTTCCCGACGAAGAACCTTACCGTCCACTGTCTTAGTCATATTGCTTTCGTGAACTCGAATGAATGCTTGATCAAGATCAACATCCAAAGCATTGGCCAACTGAGACAGAACGTATTGGACGTCTGCCAACTCCTTGACCAAGTTCTCCCTACTAAACAACAGGGGAGCTTCGAGCATGTTATACAGTTCGTTGCTGAGTTCGTCGACTTCTTCAATGAAGCATTTGATTGATACCTCTAGTCGATCAGTACCATTGTCGGTTGCGTCCATGAAATCTTGAACCAGCTCTTCCCGTGTCTTCATCCTCATCGTAATTTCTCTTTTGTTTGTCACGGAGGCGCTGAGACCTCCGCAACTTTTCATCGTCAATGCTGTTAAGCCCCGACATTCTCAATCTCTCGAAGCATTAGTTCCAATCTAGCCAAACTATTCCAGGCTACGTGAGCAGCCTCTAGAAACCCACTATCATGATCTTCAACCTGACCTTGTCCCTCGGAGGTAAGGTGGCGAACCATCGCATCACTGTATCGGTTAATTCCGTCTGGGACGGATTCCCAACCTTTCCACTGATATTTAGATGCTCCAAAAGCAGAGACATCAGCGACGGCTCGGAGGGCTCGGGGGAAGTAGCCGACAGCTCCTCGAAAGACGGGAGACTTTCCTGCGTCGAGCTTGGAGCCGGGGGAGTTTGCCGGACGACCTGTGGGGTCTGTTTCTGATCGACGACCGTCTTCCGCCTTCCGGGTCTTCCTAGAATCGACTGCGACGCCATCACTCTGCCCAATCACTGTATTCACCATAGTCACCTTCGTTAGAAGTATAAGCAATATCCACATTCTTCCAAGCACGTTCACGATCTTGGTGATCTAGAATACGTGTGGCGAAATCCTTTTCAGTGAGGTCTTCAAGCTCACCGTCGGCACCCAGCCAAAAGAAAGCGGCCTGTTGTGCAATATCATTCATAGTCTTCATCCTTGACTCGTATATTTACGTAGTCCATAATGTCTTCGAGATTGTCTACAATGACATCTTCGAAGGCGTCAACGATTTGTTCAGTCTTCAGCATTAGGAAGTCTACTAGATCCCACGCTTCGAACCGATCAATGATAGCATCCCTCAGTTCGGGAGTGAGGTGTTCTTCATCCATTAGCACTTCCATATGCCTTCTTCAAACGATTAATTGAAATCCATTCTACGTCACCTATCCCGTCTTCAATATCAGAGATAACAACCACTCCACGATGCCAAACGTCATTAGCAGGGCCTGCATAACCAGCGTGGTAGTCAACAAAACAACCACTGGCGATTCCGAGGAGAGATCGTCCTCCTGTTCGGTCGACCTTAAAATCAAAAAGGTGACTATGGCCAAACACGGAAGACTTATTACGCTTCTTAATCGTAGACCAAGCGGAGTGAGTTCCTCCGATGGGGCGACCCATGAGACCGCTAGTAAAATAGTGGCTATAATCAATGCCATCGATATCCACGGGCTCAAGAAACGGAATGACTTCCCAAGGAAAGTCATTATAGCCGATGTCATCATTGCGGAGTTTACCTTGCAGGTGAGGGAACTGCTGTACGTAGCGTTCAGGACGAATGTCGTGATTGCCTAGCGTCCATACCCAACGGGGGTTCTTACGCTTGGCTTTACGAATGGGAGCGAAGATGCGACTCTGAGCATCATAAGCAGCTTCACAGTCTGCCTTGTAGCGAGCCCCTTCCTTTTCAAGAGGATTGCTGTGAGCACACAGAGAAGCATGGTCAGCGAGATCACCGATGTTGATAACTACATCAGGCTTAATGTCTAGAACCAGCTTGCCGAACCAATCGAACCTATCATTAGGATAGTCAGGATGGGCGTGGCTGTCTGGCAAAATCAAATGCTTACTTCCCATAGAAGTAATGTCCTCCAATTTTACCTAGGAAGCGGAGCCTTCCCCACTTTCCCGGATAGTTTCTAAAGTATGTTGCTCCCTCAATAGGCGAATTGAGCCGTAGAGCAAAGCTAAAATTCTTTGGTGGTCGGCTAGGTCGAAACTGTCCTTTTTCCTTAGTGACTTCACATATCGTTTTGCCACTATCCCTAGATCTATTAAGGACAACCGAAGCAACTGCTTGTTTACCTTCTTCGGGTTCGCCACGGGCTTCTCCATAAACTACAGAAAGCAGGCACAGCGCTGCCAATTTACTCATTCTTCTTCTTTCGGGGGCGCCTCTTCTTCCTGTTAGCGGGGACATACCAATCAGTTCCCTGTTCGATATAGTCAGCTATCCGCCGTAGAAGAGAGGCGTCTCGGTGGCGGCCTACACGATACCTATTGCAGTAGTTGCACAGAAGGCCACGGATACGTAGCGTACTGTGGTCGTGATCGACCGCCAACCTAGTCTTAAATTCAGAGTGGTGTCTGTCACAGATAGCGCAGCAACCCCCTTGCTTCTCCAGAAGTTCGTCATACTGTTCTTCGGTTATTCCAAAGTATCGTTGGAGATGACTACTTCTGGACAACTCATGCACTCCTTAAAAATAGCAGACCTGATTTGATTTTTTGTCATATCTTCAGTGTCAAGACTATTTATAAAAAACATAATCTTGTCCATTGCATCGAACCAACCTTGTCGGTACTTACGTTTTGACAAGACAAGTCCAACTTACAGGGAAGAGAGGACGAATGATATTGCTGATCTGCTCTGCTACCTCCTGCGTCTCCTTCTGAGCGTGAGGGTCAAGACGTAGATTACAGATGCGGCCGTATGCTGCGAGACTACCTGTCCAATACCATTCGGTAAACATCGACTGAGGCAAAACCATTCGAGCTTGCTCAGGAGCAACACCCTCACCAAGGAGATGGTTGTACGCTTCCAAACAATGTGCTACTGCTTCTTCATAGACAAGGCTACTGAACTTAGTTTCGATAACCCCGCTGCTGCCTTGCTTAGCACCGTCAGTTGGACGACCTCGCCATTCTCGCTTAGGGTGGTAGAACTCAGGAGTGTCGTCAACATATCGACGGCTGACTTCATTCTCTGTCATACCGACTTTGTGCTTAAACAGCTGTCGAGCTACAAAGATCGGAGCTTTAACCCGAAGAGTAATGGAGGGATGACTGAAAGGAGTCCAGTGATTGTGACGGCTAAGATAGCCAAGCAGCTTTGCGTCATCGTCACCGAACTCTTCTTTGTGCTTGTGGAAGGAGACCCGAGCAGCGTTAGCTACCAACAGGTCGTCCCCACTATGAGTGATGTAATCAACCTTCATCAACTTCAATATCCCCCTTTATCTCTGGAACATCAGGTTGGCGGGCAACTTGTGTAAGGAACCGAGGACCAGTAGAATAAATAAAAGTCCTAAGGTTAGGCCAGCAATGCTGCTTAAAGCTACAATAAGAGCACTCAGTACCAAGTTTTCGATTTCCGCTTTTGCCGTCTGCAATATCTTCGTAGCACCGGGGAGGGGGTTCTGCACTGTCGATTACTCCTTGGAGATGGGTAATACGGTCGTATGGATCATAGTCGTTACTAACAGAAGGACTAACTTCCATCAACGTCAGATCAGCGCTGACCTTATTACAGGCCAAGAACGCACCAACTTCCCCCGGTGTTTCACAATGGACGTATCCGCTCAGCTGCTGTATATACCCAAACGGGTCTTTGTGTAGGAGCGAATGGTCTCGGAATTTCTGGAAGCCAAAAGGAGAAGCGGACTTAACATCAACGACAACGCCATCAATTTTAGCGTCGATGTGTCCTTTGACACCAAGGACTTCAACTTCTTTTTGTTCATCAGTAACTTCATGCCCTGCCTCCTTGGCAAGAAACAGAAGGAGTGCTTCGATAATGTCGCCATACAAGAACTTGAAGTAGGTCTTTGCAGACATCTTCTCTGTCTCATAACCGTGAGCAGTAAACCACAACTGACGGTCTGTCTTACCGAGATTGCTGAACCGGAGTTCAGGCTTCATTACTTCACGCTCTGCTAGACGACGACGGATAACATCACCGAGGTCTTTGAGAAAGACGTTGAGATTGTCTTCATTAACAACGTGATGCTTTTCAGGATTGAATAGCTCGTAGATGTCGGTGATTAGTGTTTTGATGTTAGCCATTCCGTACCTCTTCAATGTCAAAGTTGTACAACTCATCAGAGTAGACGAGCTTACGAGGAAGGTAACGGACGAAGTCCTCATCAGAGGCTTTCTGATAGATCTCTTTCAGACCTGCGTCATCTTCAACCAACACTTCACAGGTGCCATTGATTTTAACAGTGGCAACCTTTTCAAACTTTAGCTTAACTCGCTTCATACTCATTCCTTAAATGGAGGAGGGTGTGGGATTCGAACCCACGGGACCCGGAGGTCCGACAGTTTTCAAGACTGTTGCTTTAACCCGCTCAGCCAACCCTCCGGTGCTGCATGAGGGACTCGAACCCCCGATCCCCTGCTTACAAGGCAGGTGCAGTACCACTGTGCTAATGCAGCGTTGGCAGACCCACGCCTAAGAGTAATAGTGAAACTTCCTATGACAATTTGAACATAGAACAACACACTTAGAAATCTCGTCTAGGATTCTTTCTTTACTCCAACCATTCTTAATAGTAGTAGCAATAGAAATCTCTTTCAATGACGGATCTGTGTGATGAAAATCGAGACAAGCTATATCATTTTCTCCACAAGTTTCGCAACAAGTGTTTTTACGATATTCAGTCAACCACTCTTTTAGTTCAGACTTTCTTTCAAGAACTTTAGCAACAGCTTTTTCTTTGTTAGCCTGATACCATTTTCTTCGAGAGGCTCTAGCTTTTTCGATTGTAGTTTTCATATCACCCTTAATGCTTTGGGCCCACTAACTTTAGAAAGGAATTTCGTCGTCGAGTTCGTCCTGCTTCTTCGCAGCTTCGTTGGCAGCCTTGCCAGCGTTCTTGAAGAACTCGTCGTCAGGAGTAATCGGAGGGAAGTCACCCTTCTTTTCGTAGGGGACGTGGCTGAGGACTCGCAGCTTGCTGAGGTAGGCACCCTTACGAGGGCCGTTACCACCAACTCGGAACTTGACGTCGACGATAGTGCCGTTGCCGAGCAGGCTACCATCCCAAGGCTTGTCATTGATGTCGACAATCTCAACAGGACGGTTGGCGATTCGCTCACCAGTGTTGTTGTCGGTACGGAATTCCTTCTGCTTGAAGGACACATACGGACGGCCATCGAGATACGTCGGCTTGCTCTTCACCTTGTCGTTGATGCCGAGCTGACGAAACTGTCGCACAGTATCTTCACTGATCTCAATATCAACAGTCCACTCACGTTCGTTAGTGAACTTGTTTAGAACGGGTTCACCCAACAGCTTGGCAAACGAAGTCTTACCACGAATTACTACATCTTGATAACGCATTACTTTTAATTCCCTTTAACTTATATTGTATTATACCATCAAAGCGGTACAAAGTCAATACCTAATTACTTCTTCATCAAAATTAATTCCGGTCTTCTTCAAGACTTCATCAAGAAGAATGGGACGGAAGTTGGTATGTTCTACAGAGACGCAGACATAACGAGGATCAGGACGACTAACACTATCAGGATCGTCATAGTAGTCGACTCCTACTTGGTTGTAGTGAAGGTGCCCATGGATGTTCACTCTCCACCTGCTAAGGCTTCCCGGATGAATAGGGATATGACTGAGAATGAAACCCTTCTTGACTACGTAGCCACGGACGTCATCAAAGCCGTCGATGTACTTTCGCAGATTATTTGGGTCGTGGTTTCCGGGGACGAGAACCTTCCTCCCCTTCAGACGGGCAACCACCTCTTTCATGGTACGGACATTGAAAGCCACATCCCCAAGGATATAGACACGATCTTCGTCGTTCACCATCTCGTTGTACCATCGGATCATGTCTTCCGTCATATGCTGTTGATCAAACCAAGGGCGGAGCTTCTTCCCATCATGACGAAGGAAGTCACAAACACCTTGGTGTCCGAAGTGAGGATCAGCGTAGAGCCACGTTTTCATCTGTAGATTCCCAAAGAAAGAGGTCCATCACCGGGAATGTAGCTGCCAAAGAGACAGCTCTCTTCCCATACATCAATGAGTTTCAGCCCACGTGAGTCCGATCTTGGCGTCACAGTCGATGGGCAATCGGTAGTTGAAGGACTCCCCTGCTCGACGGAACGACTGCGGACAGACTTCTTCGGCGAACTGTTGGACGTCGCGGTTGAGGACATCGTTTTGCCATTCATCGTGAATGTCTCCTACTTTGAGGACGTCAAGCTGTCGACGTGCTACTTCAATAGCGGTGTATACAGCAGCCCTCTTCATGATTCGGGACTCTTCTCCTTGGAGTAGATACCCAAGGCGAGTGTGTGGAGAGGTGACTGCAATGGGTGTCCCGTCACAAAGGACAATTCGGCCAGTTCTTTTGATCTGTCCATCAAGGTGAGCAAGTAGGTCTGCAAGTCCAGGGAAATTATTGATGAATCTTTCCTTAATTTCTCGACCGTCTTGCGTTGATCCTCCAATGATTTGCCCGACCTTTGCATCTCCTGCTCCCAATAGGAAAGCATAGATGAAAGTCTTTGCGATACTACGTGTTGCAAAACCTCCAACCTCTTGGTTGAAAGAGTGTGGGTCGCCGTTGACGACTGCATCCATAAACTCCTTGTTATTCAGATAGTGGGCAAGAACTCGGAGCTGAATGCCCTTAGCGTCGACGCCCACCAACTTACGGTTTACTTTGTCGCGGGTTTCCCACAAGTCTCGGGCTTCATAGGTGAAGACACCGCTGTCTCGTTTGAGAGGATGACCGTCTTTACCGATACGTACAGCCGGGATATTAGCCGTGTTAGGGTCACTATGCCGGTAACGTAGGGTATTAGCAAGCCAAAGACTGCCATGAATACAACCGCTGTCATCATTGTACGCTTCCAACCAAGTGTTGATCATGTTGCCACGGGCATTGTAATCAATCCACTTAGCGATGAGAGCAGCCCCCGGATGAGGATTGTTCTCAATAAACTCTTCGAGAGATGGAGACAGCTTACCCTTGGTTATTGGTTTGGGCTGCCCATTAGGATGACTGTCTGAGGGTTTTGTGAACTCTCTAGGAGTCCAACCGAGTTCCAACAGTCTTTCAACTCGCTGAGCTGGGCTTCCAATGTTGAAAGGGACGTAAGAATAGCAGTCGTAGTATGTCGAATCTGGCCCGAGTTCAACTTTGTCGTATTGCTGTAGGTGTCGGACATAGTTTGCACTAAAGCTGCCATCTTTTTTAATAGGTCGTTTGAATGTCGAAACGAGTGTAAGCTGAGGTGGCCAAAGTTGGTGGATTCGTCCTTCAAGTTCCTTCTCCTTTTGTCGGATAGTCGCCAGAAGAATGTGAGCTTCCTTCTGGTTAAAGTGAAAGCCATTCCGCTTCTGCTGCTGGATCAATGCCCAGCTTTGATGCTCCAACTTCAACCCTTCATCTGTGAAGCCAACCATCAGCATACGCTGACGAAGGGCTACATAGATTCGACGGCAAAGCTCTGCGTCATTGACACAGTAGTCTTCCATCTCCTGAGTCCAACCACCTTTGAAGTCGTCAAACTCTGTCTTAGGAAACTGAAGACGCTCACCCCAAGACTTCAGGCTGTGTCCGTAAACACCAGCGATATGACCGTTGGGTACGTACAGCATTGACATCATCATTGTGTCGATGACATCGTTAACTCCGAGGACACACTTCACAACCTTGACGAGAGTTGGTGCGTCATATCCAAGTCCATTGTGGAAAACAAACTTGAAGCCATTGGCCTTCTGTTCGACAATCCACTTCAACATGTCAGCTACAGTACGAAGGCGAACAGTCTCACCTGTCTTGACGTTGATGGCACAGAGGCACCACACCTTTTCGACAGCAGGATAGAGATCGTCACCTTCAATATCTGAAGCCCACAACTTATCTTCAGGGTGGGTTAGGTACATCGTTTACCCTTAGAAAGGAAGTTGATCCGCGTTGAGGACGCCACCTTGTTCATAAAGCGCCGCAGCTGTTTTATCCAGCTCAATGAGCCGAGCCGTGTGATGATTGAACCACAGGTAACAAGCCGGGCCAGTGAAACCACTAAAACGGTTTTTCTCCACTGACACCTTAGTGATATTCCGGCGCCATTCATTTGACTCGGTTTTGTCTCGCTCAAGACGAATGACAATATTTGCAAGCTGCTCCACGCCGGCAGTGCCTCGAATTTGACCCTGTCGATTTGTATGGATAACTGCAACAAGCGCAATGTCCAACTCCATCGTGAGTGTCTTGAGTTTAGTTGCGATTTCATCTAGCTGCTTCCTTTCGTCGCCTGACTGGTCAGATACCACAATCGAAAGGTGGTCCAGCACAATGTAGCGACAGCCAAGAGCGACCATATGTCGCACCTTGTTGAGGACAGCGTCCACTGTATTGCTGCCAAAGTGGTCCCATACCACAACCCGATTGTTATCGAGGACTTCAGTGTAAGCCTTTTTGATTTCCTCAACAGGCCATTCGTCACGGCGCATAAGATGGTAAGGCTGACTGTTGTGCACAGACAGAAGACCCAATGCGGTATCACCATTAGGTTCCTCCAAATGCAGGAAGCCAACACCGTAACCCTTCTCAATCACAGTAGGATCGGTGAGGAGCTTATGCTCAATGTGCTTGATGAAAGACGTCTTACCAACGCCAGTGTCTGCGGTAATGATGATAGCCTCAGACAGACGAAGTTCAGCACGCTTCTCATTCAATCCGTCCCACGGCATTGGAACTGAGAAGGCATCCTTCCTGTCGAGAATCTCAGGCAAAAGATCACTACCAAACTTCAACTCATCAGGACGATAAGGCGGAGCCTGCCACCATTCTCGTGTATACTGATCAGCTTCACGGTTGATGAGGTATTCGTTAGCGTCCTTATACTTTCGAGTAGTGAGAACCTTGATCTTGTTGAGAGGGAAGCCAACAGCGGCTGCTGCTTTCGCTGCCTTCAGACCCGGTTCATCATTGTCGAAAGCAAAGACAATGTTGTCAAACGAGTTGAGGTATTCAAAATTGTTTCGGCAGTCCCGCTCTGCGGTGGACGAAGAGTGGACAGAGACAACAGGATACTTACTTCCCATCATCTGATAAGCTGCCATAGCATCATCCTGTCCTTCAACGACAGTGATGAACTTAGCAGAACCCGGAGGAAAAGCCTGCTGGCCAAAGAGGGCGAGGTCCTTTACAGAACCTTCAAAGGAGAACCGTTTGCCGGGTGCTCGCACCTTGTTGCCTACGTGCTCTCCGTTAGAATACAGAGGATACTTAGCTTCGTAGGTAGCTGCTTCATTACCGACATCGACTCCGTATCGCTTCACTGTCTCAGCAGAAAGACTACGAGCAGTAAAGGGACGAAAGACAGTGGTAAGAGCAGAGAACGGCTTAGGAGGACCGTCTTCCTTCTCTACAAAGCCACTACCACCGTCTGCCTTTGTCGTCTTCTGACAACTGTGACAATAGGACCCACCATCATCGAAGACAGTGTAGCACCCGTTATGGAGACAGTGAGGGCAAGTCTGATGTGTTTTAACTGGAATACCCATTGTTATCTTTCTTTTATCTGGGTTATTATAGATACTGTATTAATAGATACTAATTAATAAATAACTATTAATAATATCAGTTATTAATAATCATTAGTTAATCAGTATCTATTAACTAATCTCTTTTAACTAACCTTATATAAGGATTATACCATCATCTGCGTCTTCTGTCAACGGTTAAGTGGTGTCAACAGTAGAAAAAATAAAAATATATTTAGGTTGACACATGGATTTCCTCCATCCGACGGTACTTGTCTGCGTCTTCCAGACTGATGATGTCGGGACCATCAGCGAGTTCGTCTTCCAGAACACGGGTGATCTCTTCTTCGTCCATATCAGTGTTGAAGACTTCAGAAATTGCAACAAGACAGGAAGGGCAAGGCTCCCAATCATTGTGGGTGTGACTCCACTGTACGCTCTCAGGCGACAGGGTTGCGTCGCAAATGGCACATCGCATTATAATTCACCTTTCATATAAGAAAGGAGGTCAGAGACTTGAGCAATTGTCAAGTCACCTTTTCTCATGTTTGCCCCAAAAGAGATAACTCGAACGTTTCCTTTAACGTACCCCTTGGAATTATCAACCCGGTCTAGAGAGTAGCTACTGTCTGTTCTCCCTCCTTCAGAATGTTCTAAAGGAATTCCTAAAATAGGGCAAACTTCAGGGACCTCAAGATCAGACAAAGTAAGGTCAAAGTCAAGACCTCGTTTTTTAGAACGATACTTAACTTGATTTATCAAATACTGAATGGGGTTTCTCCGACGAGACTCGGCTGTCTGCCTTCTACGGTACTCTTTCGGGTCCTCAGTATTTGATACTCCATACTTCATCTTACTTCCTTTCTGTCTCAGTATACCACTATCTTCAGTCGTTGTCAACGAAGAAATGATAGACGACGATAGTGTTGCCGGTGTTGCAGTTGACAAAACGATTGACTTCCTTGAAGCCAACTTCAATCACCGCGTCGTGAATGATGGGATGCTGAGTCAGAGTGAGGGCAACTTCAAACAGAAGGCCGCCCGGATACATCTCGTCGTCATCACGGGCGTTGTCGTGAAGAGCGTCGGAGATTTTCTCACAGATGTTAATCTTCAACCACTTCTTCTCGTCAGCAAGAAGATTTTTCTTTTCTTCTTCAGACGCATTCCTCATCAAAGTGATGGTCTTTACCCTACAAAAGAAGCCGTTGATGTGTCGGATGCCGCAGCAGTCGCCGCCATGATGTTGCCAATCAGCCATTGAACTGGTCCTCCGAAGTAAACGTCTTGTGATAAACACGACAGACGTTGCCGCTATTACCATTGACAAAAGAGTAGGAAAGATTCCACCCATTGTTCTCAAGCTCCCTGTCGAACCTCGCCTGATTTGCCGTCACCACTTCGATGGTGTGCCCACCGACGTTGGGGTTGAACCATTCAAAACGCTTCTTGTTCCGAAGGTACGCCTTCTTACAGGCAGCCATCAGATTCTCGTAGAAGCGTCCTTCCCCTGTGTAGAGAAAGTCATACAGATCATAGATGTGGGTGATGCCACAGCACTTGCCACCATGACGACGAATGCTCATAGGTTTACTCCTTACTTCTTTGCTCGATTGCACCAATCAAAAGGTAGGTAAGTATCAGCAGCTCTTCTTCTTACAGCTGCACCCACAGTTGCAGTAACGAGTCTGGGCGTCGACAAAAGCCTCAGCCCCTACCCTGCTGTAGTAGAAAGGGGACACCCGACTGTACTTCTCCATGCGACGGCCATACGAGAAGAACTTGATGAGCTTCTGAACGTAGTAGGCACCGTTCACTGCACGCTTGATCCGATAGGTCATATCACAAACTCCGAAAGAAAGAGGCGTAGTCTTCAACCGTCTGGCCCTCAAGACCGGGAGCGGTGTTGATCTCTAGAACGTATGCTCGTCGCTGTCGTACATTATAGATAACATCAACTGCTCCGAAATCAAGGCGAAGCGCTTCAATGCAAAGACGGGCGACATCGCGGACACTCGCAGGTACTTCGATTCCCTGCCGCTGGAAGATGAAACCACTGTCGTGATTACGAATTCGCCAGTCGGTGACCTCGACATTTGGGTCTCGAACCTTACGCTGTTCGGCGATTGTGACATACTCATTCCCCCGACGACCGAGATGGATGCGGAACTCTGCCTGCTTCTTGACATACTGGGTGTAGAGGGGTGCCCTCACCAGCTGATCACGCGAATCCGCAATGACGATACCTCGACCCGAGTGACCGTTGAGGATCGTTCGGCACACGATAGGGAACGCATCATTCGGGATTTCATCGGCATTCGTCCAGAATGCAGGAGTGATGTCACTACCTTGGAGAGCACGGAAGAACCGGAGCTTGTCCGTTGCTTCTTCGGTCGACGAGTTGAGCGCTTGCGGGAAGAGTCGGTGTGCATCTTTGTTACCCCAGTTGATCACGGTATCACCGTCACGATAACGGTATTGGCTGCCTTCCAGACGGAGAACACGACAGCCGAGAGCTGCTGCGAGGGCCGTAGCCCCCCTGCTGCCCGCCCGGTAAGGGAGGACAACAGTCCGGGGACCACGGTTGATGGGACGACGGATTTGACGACGAACAGGGTTGCGCATAAAACCTCCTTAGAAGCCAGGGTCTTCAGGGTCGAGACGGTGATCGGGGAAAGGAGCAGGCCCAGGACGAATACGAATCCGCTCTTGTGGGGGCGGTGCGATAGGATCAACAACCGGAGGATTGAACCAAGGATCGTTGACCTGTAGTACTTCAGCGATACGAACCCTTTGTTGCAATGGATTCATACGCAGCTGATTTTCAGCCTGCTGAAGAAGCTCACCCAAATTTTGGTTACGACCTGCTGCTTCTGCCCTCCCGTTGGCCAAAATCTGCTGAGCACGCTGCACAAGACCTTCATCAGGTTGCGGCGGATCGTCCTGATTTTGTCCAAGAATCTGGTCCATATTGAACGCAGCAGGACCAACATCGTCTTCATCTGGTTCAAGGAAGTCGTTCCTGCGGCCCCTCGGTTGAGGAGCTGCACGAGGGCGAGCAGGTTGCGGGGCTTCAGGAACGCCCCTACCGAAAGGGTTGGGAACGTGCACTTTGTCGATCTCAGGAATCCAGTCGTACCACGGATAGCCGAGAGCCAACTTCTGCGTTCGTCGGAAGTTTTCCACCGACAGAATGTTGAAGTTTTCGTTGCCGGGAAGACCGATGACACCATCGAAGAAGTCGCCGCTGATACCACCCGATTCGCAGATGTTGGCGAACATCTCAAGACCACCACGCTCCGATAAAGCGTGAGCAATGTCGTAGGGATTCTTGTAGTTCTGCTTGGCGAACCGAACCAAGGCAAGGCAGAACTTCGCCCACTCGATGATGTTGTCCGGTTTTTCTTCAGCCCGCATCGTGCGGAACTCGACGCTGCCCCGCTCGAAGATGGGACGGAGGTTGAGAGCGGTGTACTTCATACCTTCAGTGAAGTTGAAGTCGCCGTCCTTCAGACCTCGATCCCATGCGTCGACCGTAGCGTTGGTGTCCTTGAAGCCGAGACAAAAGTGATTCGTAGTCCGCTGTTCACCACACCACCGAACCAGCATGTCCTCGAAGATCGACCACAGGAGAATGACCGAAGTCAGTTCGTTGACCTTGTAGCCGCCGATGTTGACGTGGACGTGAGTCGAACACCGATTGGACAGATTGAACCGAGTCCGACCGAAGTAGGTATACAACCCACCGACCATGTGTTCGATCTCGTTGCCGAAGCAAGGACGTTCGAGAACGTACTCCAACGACTCGCCACGAAGACTGCCGTCATTGTGAGTGATCCACGTGGAGTTGCTCTTCGGAGCGATCAGACCGGCAACAGCGCCAGCCGACGGAAGGCCACGCCCTTCCATTTCCAGCTCAAGGCCGACGTCAGCAAGACCGTTGGAAGGAGCAACGGGCCGATTCATTTCGAAATGGGGGATCATCTTCTTGAGGTCCCCTCCTTCCACATACTTCTCAATGAAAGACATATCAGAACTCCCTCAAATTCGTCACCGCAATGGGAGGATGGTTGATGATTTCTTCACGAAGATAGGCGTGAGCCTTCATCAGAAGAAGGGTAGTCGCATCAGGAAACAAACCCACGCGATTTCCAAGGCGATAAAGCCAGCGAAGACCGAGATCGTCCCGATGCACTGCGAACAAAGGGGAAACGGCGATTGTGTCTCCCTCTCGCAGCAGAGAGAGCACGGCTTCGAGTGGAGGAAAAACTCCCTGATGTGCCTCGGCATACCCAGCGTCTCGGGTGACAATGTCATAGTTGTAGTTCCTCCACTGGACTTCGTAGAAGCCTCGGGTGATGTCGCCGACTTGGATGCTGTCGTTGGTATACCCATGACGGGTGCGACGAACAGGCCGACGTTCGACCAGCAGAGCCTTCTTCCACTTGACGTTGTTGACCCAACCAGTCATCGGGAGAAGACGGAAACGACGGAAGCCGGGATCAGACAGGGGAACTGTCTTCCGCTCACCACTGTGTCGAAACAGTAGATCAGCAGACAGAGTACCACCATCACGGCCGCCGTTGATATTGTCGACATAGGCCGGCATACTGTCGTAGGTGACGTAGGTACCACTGATTCGGTCAATCGCTTGTTGGGCGTCTTCCCAAAAGATAGGGTTCTTTTCAGACATAAGTCCTCCTTATGCGGCAGCCTTGGGCTTCTTGCCGGTCTCGACAGGCTTCACCCCATCTTCGTCGATCTTCTTCTTCGCCTCATAGGCCCGACGACTGCGAAGCTCAGCTTGCAGATTGGCATCGGAACTTTCGTCCCAATACTGCAACCCACGACCGATACCGCGAAGACCTTCGTAAGCCGCCTCGTAGTCGCCGTTGTTGATGACGTCCTGAATGTACTGCTCGGCCTCTTCCTGCGTCTTGTGGATACCGTAGCAAACACGGAAAATCTTCGGCAAGTCGTAGGGCGTCGACGCCACCCACACCGCCTTCTTCGTCGCCTCGAAGATGAAACGACGACGACCGACCGACGACAGCCACACGTTCGACGGGGTGCGGTACTCAACCCCATACGACTTCGGACGGAAGGCGCCGGCCTTGCCGTACAGCTCACGACGGCGAGCACCGTCACGGTCGATGATGGTCATGTAGAAGCCGACGATGAGATCCATCACCTTGATGAAGTTGGCACAGATGGAAATGTGGTCGGGATTGTCGACGGGAATGTCAGCACCCCAGCCGATGTGGATGTGACCCGAGCCGGTACGGAACGGCAGCTTGACGTCGGGACGCGGATTCGGAAGGAGGGTGTAGGCGTTGTAGTCGGGGTCGCAGCCCAGCTCGACAGCCTCGGGAGGAAGCGACGCCAGATATTCGTCGCTGTAGTCCTGCACCGGCGACAGATTGAAGGAGTATTTCCCCTTCTGGGACACCATTTCCTTCATCTGCGCCATCACCGAAATGATGCGCTGATTGAAGGCTTCCTTGTCCGTCCCGGTGTTCAGCGGAGTCGGGTCGATGTTGAACTCCAACGCGGTGCCGTCGACCTGCACAGCACCGTCCTTCACAGGGTGAGGAGCCTTCTTGGTGCCCGGAATGAGGTCATGTGCCGACACGGCAACGCCGTCTTGCTTGACGAACAGTTCAGGGTCGGCGCCGATGGTGAACTTGGTCATAGGATAACTCCTCAAAGAAAAAAGAGAGAACAAAAAAGAAGAACGAAGACGACAGTAATCACTGTGTCGACGTTAACAGGTTCCGGTGTTGGAAGAAGTGAGGCACGACGAACAGATGAAGGAGATGTCGTCGTCGGCAGGGAAGCCGGGAGTGTTGACGCGGATGAAGATTTCTTCGACTTCGGCGAGGTCTCCGATGGGTTCGCGGCAAAAGCAGCAGCACCCACCAGTCTGTTCATCGAAGAACGAAGTTTCCCATTCACGCCCCGTCTTGTGGTCGGTGATGAATTCCAACCCCGCCACTTCACGAAGTGAAGTTTTGACGATCAAGTTCGACGGAGCTTTGGAGGTCATGCAGGTGCCGCTGGGCTTTCCGGAGGTGCTTTCGCTGCTTCCCTGCTGAGAGGCCGGCGAAGCATTGCTCACCAATGACAGCTTTGGCCGCGCAGTAGAGATGGAACTCGTCAAGGCCGTCGGTGAAGCCGAATGACTCAACGAAGATGTCTCGGATTTTTTCACAGACGGCGCTGTACTCCCAGACACGCCCGGAGTCTGCGTGCCCACCGGCTTTCGGGGCGGGAGGGGGAGTGGCTTGCTTCCCATTGTAAACGGAATGTCGTCCGTGCTGTCGTCGAGTTTTCCGAGAAGCGTTTTTGCGCTTTCCCTTGCCGACTTGAAAGGGTCGGCTACCTGCCCTCCGTTATGGGAAGAACCGTGATACTCCACCCCAGTCCAGCCATGGCTGCGATAGTTTCCCGTGTAACCTCGAACCTCCCCCTTCAACTCCTTCATCGTTTTCAACGTGAAGATTTTGTTGGGTTCGACGCCGAGCTTGTTGATCTCGAACGACATCAGCTTGTCGTTTTCCAGCGGAAGGAAGACGTGCCCTTCTTCGTTGCCGGCCCACAGGTCAGTCTTGCGGCTGACTGCGCCGAACCACCACGGCTCCGACGCCCAGAACATCACCTTCATGTCCTTCGTGTAGGTGAAGTAGAGCGGACGGCTCTTGTTCTTCAGGAAGTTGAGCGTGGCGGCTTGCTTGTCCCACCACACCAACGCCCAAGCGCCGTCTTCGTCGAGCTTCGGGATGGTGGCATCGACACCGTATTCGCTGATGTGCCAATACAGGAGGTCGCTGTCCACATCGAAGTCGCGGTAGCGCTCCATGCTGTAGTGACCCTTGAGGGTGCCGTTGTGGACGCCGATGATGTTGCCATGCTCGAACGGGTGAGCGTTCTTGATGTTGACCCCACCGTAGGTCTTGGCCCGACAGTGGCCGATCAGAACCTTGGTGTCGGCTTGGTCGATCATCGTGTCGTATGCCTTCGTTTCCAGAAGGAACTCGGGAACACCCACACGCTTCAAGCCAACCGGCTCGTTGTTCCCCGTCACCCGGACGACGCCGGTGGAGTCGCGCCCACGAAGCTGACAGATGGTCAGCAGGTCCTTGAAAATCTGACGATGCTGGTGCTGAATGTCACCAGCCATGCCAACGATACCACACATAGGCTTACTCCCGTTTTGAATTGCTGAACTTAGCCGATCTGACCAAGAACCTCCGTCTCAAGCGCCGACGGCTGATGCGTCAGCAGACCGATGACAGTCGGGGTGGTGTCAGGGTCGGGACCTTCGTCACCCATCACAGCTTCCTCGTAGAAGTCGAACAGCTTGTTCATCGTCCACGAACGATACTGGGGGGTGCCGATCTCGGGATGGCCCTGCACGAAGAAGCAGCGGCTGTCGGTGTAGTAGCCGGCCTCGATTTCCAGACCCGGCTGGACGCTGTTTTCGCCGACGTGAACGACCTCGTTTTCCGCCTCGAAGCGAGTGGTGCGCTGTTCGACGCTGATGCCGACGATGTTGAGACGGGGATTGTCACGGAGCATCTGATGATGCAGCGACGTAACAGTGAGGAAGGTGTCGGTTTCGACGTCCAACATCTGATGGGGCCGACCAGCGTGACCGTCAACGTCCTGCCACAGCTTGCCGCCGTTCATCACGTGAAGGAACTGGGCGCCGCGACAGATGCCGAACATCACCTTGCGACGAGCAACCGCTTCCTTGTAAGCGATAACCTCTTCACGATCCCGGCTGGGGGTGAAGTAGGTCGAGTTGACCGGCTTCTCGTTGTAGAGAATGGGGTTGACATCTTCGCCACCGACGAAGACCACGATGTCAGCGTCAGCGATGCTGTCAGCCTTGATGCAGCCGGCTTCGGCCATCAGGGCGCAACACGAACCATAGAAGGCACCGGGCAGGACGAAGACCTTGAGACCACCGAAGTCGGGAATATCCGTGTGGTTGTAGGGCGTCGCCGAGTGCAGACCTTCTTTGAGTTTGACGGCCTTAGCCGAATTGGTGAGCATAGACATTGACGAGACCTTTCTCGTTGAGGTAGGGAAGGATGAATTCTGCCATTTCGATGCAGCTCGAATGCTCGGGCCGAACGGTGACAGTGGTGCGAGGGGCAAAGGGGTTGACGATGACGGGAGCAGAGGTGTCTTCCTTGCGGAACTTCGACAGCTCTTTACGGAAGTCGTCAAACGTCAGAAGCTGGTTGATGAACGTCGGACAAGACGTCGACTGTGGGGGCGTCGTGCCCTTTTCGTAACACAGCTTCGAACCGCCCATGATCGAAGCGATCTGGCGATACGTCTGCTTCGGAATGAGGCCGACGAATTTGCGATTGACGAAGTTGTTGAACGCCTTCGTATTGCCCCACAAACCCCACGCACAATGGCTGGTGTAGTTGTAGATGTTCCGAACCTTGGGGTCGAAGACAGACTGGTTGCGGGTCGGCGTGTGGAAGGCAATGCTGAAGGCAACCTCGGGAAGGAAGCCCTTTTCCACGAAAAACCGGAAGGCTTCAAAGGCCCCTGCATGGGCTTCCGTCGTATAACGACCGATGATGCAGAGATTCTGCAACAACTGGGTCGGAATATCCGACGAAATGACGATCCCCTTCTTCAACGACTTCGAGTCGTCACGGTTGAGGATATAGGGAGTGAACACCGACGAATGGATCAGCCATTGAAGGAACAACTCGAAGTCGCCACCACCCCTTTGGAACTCCGGTTTGCGCTCCCCGGTCTGCTGAATCTCCGTGGCGACACAATCCCGGTAACCAGCAGGAATGTTGAGAGCGTTGCCAATGTCCCAGTGACAGGCCGCGCCGAACTTCTCCTTGTGGGTGCCATCGGAGGAGAAGACAGCGAAGTTGGCGGTGCCGCAGAAGTTGCTGCCCTCCTTCTTCAGCCACTCGACAGCCTTGTCGACAGTGTTGGGGTCCGTCTTCGGATCGTAGTCGAAGTCGAGCCAGTGAAGAGGTTTGTTCACTTCTTATCCTCCTTGATCTTGACGGATTCAGAATCCAGCCAGTTGTTGACGACAGTGAGAGCCTTCTTGGCGGTGTCGGTTTCGACGACCGTTTGGGCGACTTCGCCGGCGATCATCTCGTACACCGTCTGCTGCGACGGGGTGAAGATGGCGAAGAACAGCGTCACAGCAAGAAGCCACTTCGACTTCTTCACAAAGTTTTGTGAAGCAGAGTTCCCCCCTTCTGCAAGATCAATCGAAAAATTGATGGCGATGGCACCAACGATCAACACAGCCCCGAAGATCGAAAAGTCCTTCAGAGCTTCTGCGATGCCGGCGAAATAGATGAAGAAAGGCAGCATATTAGCCCTCCGCGATTTGCCACGTCGAAGTGCCGTCGGAGTTGATCAAGCGACGGTCGATCCGACGAACACGGGGGTAAGCCAGACGAACACCGCCCCGACTGTCGAACGGACCACGACGACCACCATTCTGAAGATGGGCGTAGTATTCCGTCGCCACGACGGCGGCAGGAGGCACAGCCGGACGGGCGTTGATCTGGACGATCTGTTCCCGATTCATCGGACGAAGAGCACGCGACATGTTGATGGTACGCGCATCGCTTTCGACATAGCGGAAGAACATGTAAACCCGAAGGCCGCTGTTCCGATTGGCAAAGTCGAAAGCCTCGAAGAAGCCACGATCAAGCAACGGCTGACGCCACGCTCCGACCTGTCGCTCGTTGAGACAGACTTCAACGATTCGAGCACCGCCGGTGCCCCGACCGCCCTGAACATTGCGCTGATCACCATAGGTATTGTCAAAGACGAGGAGCAGACGATCCAGAGCTTCGACACGAGTCTCCATCATAGTGACGGGGCCGCCTTGGTGGCCTTCAGCACGGTAAGCGTTCTCCGACTCGAAGTTGCGGGCGTCGGGACCGTGGAAGCCGAAATTGTAGATGACGTGAACACCACAGCAACCGCCGCTGTGGGTGACGAGCTTCATCGGACTGGCCATAGGAACTTCCTTTCGATTGGTCGATCAGTGAGACAGGGCGTAGGTGACGGAAATGACGGCCACGAGGCTGAGAACAGCCACGGTGAAGACAATCACTTCGCCGACGATCTTGAAGAACTCTTCAAAGTCAATACGGGTCATAATCCACCTTTTTGAAGTAGTTGAGGACGTAGCGGAAGAAGGAAATAACCCCCTTCACCGAAGGCTGCCGGGACGGGAGTGGCCGGCCTGATGGACGGCAGTCATCTTGTCGAACTCGGCCTGACGGATGGCCAGACGCCGCTGAGGGAGAGTCGGCTTCTTCTTCTGCGGCTTGGCCGTGTTGCTGACCTTCTTCTTGCCGAAGCGGTGAATCGACACATCAGCCGGACGGCTGGCCTTCAAGCCGAGATCAGCCAGCGTCTTCGCCGTGGCGCAGCCGTACTGGGTGCGGGTCAGGATAGCCATAAATATTTCCTCCTTGGTATTGACAAACAAAAAACCCCTGAAAACCGCCATTTACTGACAGCCATCAGGGGTTTATTGATGATCAAAGCGGAGAAATGCAGCCGCAAATTGTAGCGGCTATATGTTGATCATCTTTTGAATCTTGATTTCCTTAGGATCAAGTTCAAGCAAAGGCCTTTTCGTTCCGTAGTTAAAGATGTTGTAGTCGCGCTTCTGCAATTTACGAAGGGCAGCGTTCCGCAGCTCATACGAACGACGAAGAGCCGAAGCCAATTGAGCATCCGTCTTTTCAGGGGTTCCGGGGTAACACATATTTTTATCCTTGCATCAGAGGAGCATCGTTCGGATTGTCGGGATTGACCCGATAGCGGAGAAGATTGATCTTCCCACTGACACGAAGCTGCGTCTTGTGGATGAACAACAGATGACGACGAAGGGCCGCTTCATCATCCACCCCTTGACTGATAAGATGTTGACGAAGTGAGGTCATAAGTCCCCCTATTGATGAATATACATGAAGCGAGGAGACAGTCCCATGATCCGAGGATCAAAAGAGACGTCCATCTCATCTGCACATTGCAGCTTCAATTCCCTCTTTTTTTGAGGGATTTCAGCCTTAGAGGCAGAAAAGGCGTAGTGATACATTACGTGCCGGCAATGGTTCGGCTTGGGCATAAACCCTCCTATGATTACATCACCCTACAAATTTCTTCATAGGGTGACTAAATCACAGCTTAGGCTGCGCGGGCTTCGGGATCAGGCAATTCGATGATGTTGCCTTCCACTTCACCTTCCGCCGGCGTGTCGGCGTCATTGCTGACAGCCGCCTTGACGGAGGCGAACGACGGAATCTTGAGCTGATCCAGCCACTGTGCGAAAGCTTCGGTCTGAGCGGCTTCGTCGCCATCCATGCCCTCAGCCTTCTTGTGGACGGTCTTGGCCAGCTTGGGCAGCATCGCCAGAATTTCATCCAGCGAATACTTCTTGGACTCTTTGCCCATTTCTTCCGCGATGGTGTACCACGGATTCGCCGCAGCCTCTTCAAGCTGCCACTCGACGTACATCTTGGAGTCGGGCTTGTGCATCTTGGATTGCCACTTGTCCGAGTCCTTGACGACAATCGGGGAGTATTTGGTAAACCACGTGATCAGCGCCAGCTTGCGGGCCGATTGCGGCATACAGTTGATCAGACCTTGGGCTGTCGAACAGTCCTTGGTGTTGTAGGCGTGCTGCACAATCATCATGGCCGTATCGTGGACATAACGATTGATGGTGGCGTAATCGGTACTGATCTTGCGGAACCGATCAGCCATTTGAGCGTTAAAAGACTTCGCCATAAGTTACTCCTGTCTTTACTCCACCCTAGAGGATACTAGGTAAGACAGCACGGTAGCGAAGTTAGAATTTCAATGACAGTTTGGGCTTCTTAACCCGGTCCTTGATGGCAATCGACGCGACATAGGCGTCAATATCCTTTTCGGCAATCTTCTGTTTGGTCTTGTTAATCGGCAGCACAGTAGCAGCCGGCTTTTTCTTGTAGGTTTTACCAATCTTGAGCGAATGGTGATGCTGATAAGATGCGCGAGCCATACAAAACCCTTTCGAAAAGTGGAAATGTCGTAACCATGCTGTCTTATTTAGCATCCTACTTCCCGTTAAGACAGGAAGATACTAGGATGGCTTTCGCCGAGTTGCGGCAGCACGATTATCATGCTGACTACGGCATATTGACAGTTAAACACGACTACACCTTACCAAAGGACCACAGGCTTTGTCATACCTATGGCGTCGCTTTACTTACCCGATAGTCAACCTACAGGCGATAAGCCCTACGATATACCCACCGAATAATCTGCCCGGTTATCGCTTCCACTAAGGACATACAATTTCGCTCAAAAGCGCACTACTATCTAACGATAGGCCACGCCTAATCACTACTATGTCCCCATATCGTGGGGCGACTGATGTTGCCAACCTTGGTCCATCTAGGATGGACTGTCAGTTGACTGTTTGTAGACTGGCATTTTTAGAATGGCCTGTCAAACATTCTTTTTGTCCCTCAATTCCTGACTTTGTGGACCTAACGCCCGAGGGCAAAGGCAAAGCCAAGCTAAGTGTCGGAAGGGTGACAACCAAGCCTCAAAGGCCCCTGCGCTTCCGATGATTGGAAAGTTTCACATATCGGCTGGCAGGTCAACCCTGGTATTGTAAATTCGTACCTTACATTGTGTTCTCTCTTTGTTCCAATGCGTATGCGCGGACTAACAGACACACGCGCGCGTATGCGTATGTGAGGCGATAATGAGAATCGTTATCAATAACTTAATGCTAATGCGAATGATTATCAATAGCGATAGGTTGATGCGAATGGTTCTCAATATCATTTGGATAATGAGAATGATTCTCAATAGCATCTGTTATTGCTAATGCTTCTCAATAGCAGGGGGTGGGGTAGGGGGGTAGGGGTAGAATGCTTAGGCACTCCTTGCGTATTTAACCGGCTCACAGAATTATATAAAAAATTAGGAATTTGTAATTTCGATTTTAAGGCGTTCTCAGAGGGTTTATAGGGGTCTGTGGTACTGGGGTAGCTCAGGGTATGTCAACCAGCTTCTACGGGGCTTCTGAGGGCATTCTAGAGGGTATCTATATTTGAATTTAGTGTTGACAAAAGAAAAGGGCTCCCAAGGTCGCCCCTCCTTGTTGGAAGAGACAGCCCGAGAGCCCTAGTTAGAACCTTCTGTCTGTTTACAGACTAGAGGTAGATAGGATCACCTCCCTTCGGTCGGATCAAGAGGAAAGACAAAGTACATCATCAGTTATCCTTTCTTCGACTAAAGAGGGTTAATTAAAGGTTTGGGGCTTCGCCCCTAAGTATTCTTAAAACTTATCTTAAAGATACTATTCTTTAGATGATATTTATTAACTAATATTTATTAATAATAACTATTATTAACTATTAACTATTAATATATATCTTTATATATACTCTTTATATAAGTATTATATCATGAAAATGAAAATCTGTCAATACCTTTTTTCTGTCTTGATCTTTTTTGTCCCCAGCCAACTGATGTTGGCGTCTAAAGCCGCCGATAGGTGGCGTCTAAATGGCCCACCCCCCGGTGGGGCGGCACCCCCCTCCCATAACTTTTTTTGATAATATTGCATTTTTTAGTTGACAACATTTGCATTCTGTGGTATAATATAGTATAAGGTTTCGAGATTTACTTTTTCATATCATAAGATAGGATTTAACATGGCTAAGATGACACCGGCTAAGTTTGAAAAGACTAAGCAAGACAAGAAGATGGATAAGGCTGGTGCCAAGAAGGCTGGCGTATCCGTGGCAAAGTGGGAGAAGTCAGCGGCTGATAAGAAGGCTGACACTGCTGCCATCAAGAAGATTAACAAGGGTAAGTAAATGATCGTTCCTCTGATTATTTTAGCTGTTGTGGCTGGGGTTTTGTACCTCGCCTACCAGCAGATTCGCAAGGAAGATGAGGCTGTAATTGAGACAGCTGAAGCTGCTGATGAAGCCGTCTTTACTGCGATTGAAAACACTGTAGAAACCGATATTACTAAGCTTTAATGGTGGAATATGGCTGACGACATCTCTGTTATTCGCCCTGTAAAGCAGGGTCGTAAACGGGCGATTAAGCCCAAGATTGAGAGGGCTCTTCAGTCTGGTAATATTGAAGACCTCTTCATCTCATTCACTCCTCGTCAATCAGCTTTTGTGTCTGAATATATCAAGGACTTTGATGCTACTGCAGCCTGCCGTCGTGCAGGTTACAGTGGTCCCAATCTAAATCGGATTGGACACACGATGCTTCGGCATCCGGGCATAAGAGCCGCCATTGATCACCTTCAGGCTGAACAAGCTAAGGCGTTTGATGTCGATGTTGGCTACGTCGTCCGTAAGCTGACTAAGACTTTGGAACGCTGTGAAGACGACGAAAACTTTAACCCCAATGCAGTGCTTCGAGCTGCTGAACTCCTTGGTAAATACCTCGGTATGTTCATCGAAAAGAAGGAAATCACTGGTAAAGACGGGGGTGCAATCCAGTACGAAAAGGTGCAAGAAGATGCAGATGCTTTCACCCGCGCAATTGCTGGCCTCGCTGAGCGACAGCGACCGAGCGGAACAGCTGAAGAAACTCAGCACTGAAGAACTTGCTAACCTCCGGTGGAACTGGAAGTTTTGGGCTCGTCCCAATCAGCTAGTACCGGAAGGGGATTGGTCAACATGGCTGATTCTTGCCGGTCGTGGCTTCGGTAAGACCCGTACAGGGGCAGAAACAATTCGTGATTGGGTCTGTGGACCTACTCCAATGTCAGCTGGTCGATACAACCGCATCGCACTGGTTGCTGAAACTGCTCCTGACGCCCGAGACGTTATGGTTGAAGGTGAAAGTGGTCTACTTGCTGTTCACCCTAAAGATTTCCGCCCTGTCTACGAGCCGTCTAAACGGCGTGTTACGTGGCCAAATGGGGCTGTAGCTACTCTGTATAACGCCGTTGAACCTGACCAGCTCCGTGGTCCTCAGCATGATGCTGCTTGGTGTGACGAGCTGGCTAAGTGGCGGTATTGCGCTGATACATGGGACCAGTTGGCGTTTGGTCTGCGTCTTGGTGAGAAGCCTCGAGCTATTATCACTACTACTCCTCGCCCTCTTCCTCTGCTTCGTAAGATGCTGAATGATCCTACGGTATTTGTTACCCGTGGTTCTACGTTCGACAACACTCCTAACCTCGCTTCAAACTTCATTCGAACCATTGAAGATAAGTACGGTGGTACTCGTCTTGGTCGACAAGAGCTTGAAGGTGAGATGTTGGAAGACATTCCCGGTGCTCTGTGGAATAGGACGATGATTGATGGCAACCGACTCCATACTCCCCCTGAAGACCTCGAACGAGTGCTTGTTGCAATCGACCCGTCAACTACTTCCGAAGAAGGAAGCGACGAAACAGGTATTGTTGTCGTCGGCTTGGCACGAGACAATGACGGCTATGCACGAGGTTATGTTCTTGAGGATGGTTCACTACGTGGAACACCTGAAGAATGGGCTAGGAAGGCCGTACAGCTCTACCGCAAGTGGTCAGCAGACAAGATCGTAGCTGAGAAAAACCAAGGCGGTGAGATGGTCTCAGCGGTTATTAAGGCCGTTGATCGTTCGGTTCCGATTACTTTGGTTCATGCCAGTAGAGGTAAGATCATTCGAGCTGAACCCATTTCAGCTTTGTATGAACAAAATAGGATTCATCACTGTGGTAGGTTTGACAAGCTTGAAGATCAAATGTGCATCTTCTCTATCGACAACATTCGAAGCAATGGTTTTGGGTCTCCTGACCGTGTTGATGCCCTTGTGTGGGGCTTGACAGAAATCTTCGATAAGATTACCGCTCGTCGACGTAAACCTTCAGGTGAAGTTTCTAACCTTCCTGAAGTAAAGCAGTCTTATAGGGCTGCTGAAATTCGTAAATCAACTCCTAACTCTTGGATGGCCGGATGAGCTATGATATAAACACAGACTCCTCTACCCCGGGGTTTGAACGAAAGAAGATGAAGCAATCAAATGGCGATCCGGCTCAGACAAACTCAACTAAGGTTGGAGCCGTTCGTCAGCTTGACACAATGGATGACTACACAGATAATGTAGATCCTAAGTATGTCCCTGAAGGCTTCAAGTCTGTTGATGCTTTTCTCGAAGATATGCGGGAAGAGTACCAGCACGACTACGACTACGACTATGAAAACCGTGAAGACGCTATCGAAGACAAGAAGTTCGCCGCTGGTGAACAGTGGGACCCTGCGGTTCTGCAGCTTCGTATTGGTCTTCCTTGTCTTACAATCAACTCAATTCCTCAGTTTGTAGCTCAGGTTGTTGGTGATTGGCGACAGAATCGTAACTCAGTTGAAGTAGTTCCCAACGACGACGGCAACGAAGATGTTGCGCAGATTCGTGGTGATCTCATTCGCTCTATCGAAATGCAGAGCCGAGCTAGTCGTGTGTACGACCAAGCCTTTGAGTCTGCTATCGTCAGCGGTGATGGTGCTTTCCGAGTTGCAGTAGAGTATGCAAAAGACTCTGTCTTTGATCAAGACATCTTTATTCGTCCCATTGAAGACGCTCAGTCTGTTATTTGGGATCGAATGAGTGTTGATCCTACAGGTCGAGATGCCCGACATGTAATGGTTGAAGATCGTATTCCGAAGAAGGAATTCAACCGTAAGTGGCCCAATCTTGATCCGTGGCACATGAACGAACGCTTTAGCGGTATGCTCCGTGCAGGCCGTTGGTTTGATGACCAAGCAGTTAAGATCGTAGAGTATTGGCGTATGATTGTTCGCAATCGCGTCCTCTCTCTTTTTGAAGATGGTTCAGTCCACGTCATTGATAGTGACGTTGATGTTGACCAATTGATCCAGCTGCATGGTGCCCCTGTTAAGACCCGCACTGCTCCTGTTCAGTATGCTCAGATGCACCTGTGCACTGGCTTTGCTATTCTCAGCGGTCCGTATGAATACAAGCTTAACCGCGTCCCTATTATCCGGGTAAGCGGTCGAGTTACTTCTATTCAGAATCGTCGTGTCCGTTATGGCATGGTTCGATTCATGAAGGACCCTGCACGTCTTCGTAACTTCTGGCGTAGCGTTGCTGCTGAACAATTGGGTTATGCTCCCAAGGCTCAGTGGATCGCTCCTGAGTCAGCTGTTACTGGTCGTGAGGATGAGTTCCGCAAGGCTCACATGACTCGTGATCCTCTGCTGATTTACAACGATGGTGCAGAAGCTCCTCCGACTAGGTTGGAACCTCCGACGCCTCAGATGGCTTTGCTCAACGAAGCACAAATCAATACACAGGATATGAAAGATGTCACTGGTATTCAAGATGCTTCTCTTGGCAATGTTAGCAATGAGACGTCCGGTACTGCAATTCTTAACCGTCAACGGGAAGGTGATGTTGCAAACATTACTTACCACGACAACGGCACGGCTGCGGTACTTGAAGCAGGCGACGTCTGTAACCAGCTCATTAGCCAGATTTACGACGGTACTCGTACTGTCCGTCTTGTGGGTAAAGATGAGTCAATTCGTCTTCAGCGTATCAACGATCCGATGGATCCACGAAGCCCTGATCTCGCTATTGGCAGTTACGACACAGCTATCCAGACTGGACCTTCCTTCACTACACGTCGTGTTGAAGCTGCTCAGGCTATGATGGAAGCTATTCAGGTTGCTCCTCAGTTGATGCAGATTGCTGGTGACCTTATCGTTAAGGCTCAGAACTGGCCGGGTGCAGATGAGTTGGCTGATCGTCTGATGAAGACTATTCCTCCTCAGTTCCTCACCCCGGATGAACAGAAACGCGCTGGTGCTCCGGCTCAGCCCCCTGTTGATCCTCAGCAGTTCCAGCAGATGCAGCAGCAGATGCAGCAGATCATGATGCAGAATCAAGAGCTGAAGGTGAAGCATGATGTTCACATGAAGCAGATCGCTGTAGATGCGTATAAGGCTGAGACAGAGCGTATGCGTGCTGAGAATGAAGCGATGGCTAAGATTCACGCTCAAACCAGCAACGACATGCTACAGGGTATTGTGACTGCCCAGAAGGATAGTCATCTGTACCAGCAGCACGCTCACGACCTTACGATGGAACACTTCCGTCAGCAGGGTGCTCAGAAGATTGCACAGACTAATCCTGTTGCTTCGGGTGATACTAATAAAGCTAAGCCCGCTAAACTAAATACCAAAGCTTAAACAAATACCCCATCGGGTCGGAGAGGCACAACGCCACGCCTCTCTGAACCACCCGCAATAAGTGGCATCGGTTAAGGGACCGCAATCAGTATGACTGACAAAACCTTCGTTGATCCTAATACAGACGATCTCGACGCATTCAACTCTCTTCTGCAGGGCACGGCCTCGCCCCCGGAACCAGAGCCTGAACCTGCTCCTGAACCTGTAGACGAAGACGACGTAGTAGTTGATACTCCTGTTGAACATTCGGACTCAGTAGACACAGAGCCGAAGAAGAAGACGGCCAAGGATCGTATCGACGAATTGACTGCCGCTAGGCGAGAAGCTGAACGTCGTGAGCAATCTGAGCGAGAAGCGCGAATCGCTTTGGAAGCTCGACTCAAAGCTTTGGAAGAGATTAAGCCGAAGGAAGCTCCGAAGCCCGTTATTGAAGCCACAGCTCCTACAGCTGATGATGTCAATGAAGATGGGACTGCGAAGTATCCTCTTGGTGAGTTCGATCCAAACTTCATTCGTGATCTAACCAAGTTTACAATTGCTGAAGAGCAATCGAATATTGCTAAGGCTCGTGAAGCCCAAGCAGTTGAAGCTCAACGTAAGCAGTTCATTAACGATCTGTCAGCTAAGTGGACAGAGAAGGTTAACAACATCACTGAGACTATTCCAGACTTTAAGGAGAAGGGACAGAATCTTGTCTCCGTCTTCAATGGTCTTGATCCTCAGTATGGTGAATTCCTCTCTACTACTCTGATGCAGATGGAACACGGTCCTGAAGTTCTCAATCATCTGGCGAACAACATTGAGGAAGCCACTCGTATTGTAAACAGTGGTCCTATCAATGCTGCCATCTCTTTGGGTCGACTGGAAGCCCAGTTCGTCCAAAAGGAAAAACCTAAAGCCCGCCCGTCTGCTGCTCCTCAACCTGCTCCTGTCAATCGTGGCATTGCAGTTGGTGGTGAAGTACCGGGTGATACAGATGACCTCGACGCTTTTTCATCGGCCTTTTTTGCCAAGCGTCGTTAATAAGGACACCCTTAATCAATGACCGTTTCAGTTACTGTTGATCAAGCCAAGCTTGTATTGAATGCCTTTGCCGCTACTTTCCAGAACAACCTCGTTGCTGCTGATGCCGTGACGTGGAAGCAGTTCGACGGCGAAATGAATGACCGTAACGCGCTGACCGTGACCGAACAGGTTGGTCCCCGTTACACTGTGACCCAGACCACCAATGGTGTGGCTGACCTTACCTCGGGCGTGCAGAGCACTGTCTTCGGTTCAGAGCAGTTCACTATCAATAAGACCTTTGGTGCTTCGATGGGTTGGGGCGACTTCCTCAAGATTCAGAGCATCGGCGAAGCTCGTGAATCGGAAGCTCTCCGCAATGCTGCTACAAACCTCGCCGAACAGATCGACGCCTATATTATGCGTACTGCCGTTCTGGCAGGCCAGCATTGGCTCGGCAACCCCGCCAACGGTATCAATACTTGGGACGACTACGCTCAGGCGTATACCCGTCTGAAGGAACTGGGTGCTGGTGACGAAGACCTCCGTAGTATTCTGACTTATAAGGATCGTGAGACGCTGGGCGCCTACATCCTGGGTCTGCGTTCGGATAGTCTGGTTGACGGTGCGTTCCGTAAGGGCTTCGAAGGTCAGATCGACGGCACTCCTGTGATGTTCTCGCAGCAGCTGCCTATCCTGACGACTGGTACTCGTACGTCGACTGCGGCTGTGCATGGTGCTGGTCAGAACGTCAACTACTCTGCTGTTGCTGTGTCTCCGGCTCCGGGTCGTTACCTTACTCAGACGCTGATCCTCAACGGTCTGGGTGCTAACGCCACCATTAAGGCTGGTGAGAACTTCAACATTGCCGGCGTCTATGGGTACGATAACCGTGCTCAGGCGAACAACGACTGGCTGCAGGAGTTTGTGGTTGTGGCTGACGCCACCGCTGACGGTACTGGTCAGGCTACTGTGACGATCTTCCCTGCGATCATCGTCCCGGGTACTGCCGATGGCACTGGTACTACGACTGTCAACACTGCTAACGCGACTGTGTCGGCTGCTCCGGCTGATACTGCTGTGGTTACTTTCACTGGTAATCCGTCGTCTAGCTACCGCGCTCGCGCCTATATGCAGAAGTCGGCTATTGTGGTGAACACTGTTCCCCTCATTACTCCGGCGACTGGTAAGGCCCTGTCGAAGAGCCTCACTAAGGTTCCTCTGTCGGTGCGCATGTGGCAGTGGTCGAACTTCCAGACGGGTGAGCACGATGTCCGCTTTGACGTGGCTCTGACTGCTAACATCCGTGACCGTCGTCGGATCATCCGCGTTAACGGCAACTAAGCAATACGGTCCCGGCCTCTATCTTTTGATATGCCGGGACTTTTTTAGGAGAATATTATGGGCGCAGTCTTTGAACGGTATGCTCCTATCCCTGTTGGCGTTAACTCAACTGTTACTTCAGGTACAAACTCGATTGGCGGGTTTCTTTGTGTAACTTCAGGGGCAATTACTGTAAGCACTACAGGGGCTCTTCAAGGTGTTTCGACAGCTACTACTCTTTTTACTAATTTCCCTGTGACAGCGGGCACGTATTATCCGATGCCTTTTGTAACTATCGGAGGTGTTAAGTTGGTGGCTTCTAGTGGTGCCTCAGGGGTTCTTGGGGTCGTCTAAGGAAAATTAAATGGGTACTCCGATTTCTTCTATTATCTCTGACGCTTTTCGTGAGAACAATCTTACAGCGGTCGGAGTGGCCCCCTCTGATGCAGAACAAGCAGAGGCATTGGTGTTGCTTAATCGCTACATCGACTCTCTGTTTGGTGCAGAGATGGGCGAAAATCTCGTCAACATTCCTTTCGGGCTGAACAACGTCGACACTACAGCTATTCTGCCGATGTACTACAACGACATTGTTCAAACGTACCTTCCTGTTAATACTCGACTACTGTGTAACCTTCAAGGTCCTGAGACAGTAGAGATGCCTCCTCAGCCTTTTGACGGTAGTCGAATGCAGTTTGTAGATGCCTCGGGCAATTTCCAGACGTACCCTCTGACTGTTAAGGGCAACGGTCGAAACATCCAAGGCAATCCTTCGATCACTCTGTCGACCAATAACTACAACCAAGCTTTCTTTTATCGAGCTGATCTGGCTAACTGGGAGCAAGTCAATGATCTTGCGATTACAGACGTTTCTCCATTCCCTCACGATTTCGATGACATGCTGGTCATTGGACTGGCTGATCGTCTTCTTACTCGGAATGGGCTCGCTCTGTCTGACTCTTCGGCTGCTCGTCTGAAGAAACTTCGCAATCAGTTTTGGGCGAGGTACGCTCAGAATACTGAAGTTGCTTCTGAACAAGCTCTGATCCGTCTTCCTTCGAACCGAGTGTATCGGGCTTACCCCACCGCTCCGTTTGCTTCATGGCAGCGCGGCTTTCCTGTATGGTGATATATGTCTAACATTCCTATTCTTAGTAGTGACTATTACAGGAAAGTAGCAGACTCTCCTAGTGTCTTCCTTCGTAATAGGTTTATGGAAGACAATCCTCTTCTCAACGACAACCAAACATCAGTTATCAGTCGACCCGGTCTGAAGTATTTTACTCAGGTGGGTACAGGAAATATCCGACGAGTTTATACTTGTGAAGGTACTTTCAGTGATGACCTCTTTGTTGTCAGCGGTCTTTTCCTTTATCGTGTTAATTCAGCAGGAGTTGCTACACAAGTAGGGCAGATTGGCCAAACAGTGACAGACGCTGTTGCTATGGCTGCGACTGCTCCTCTCGGAAGCACTCCTGCTTTTTTGTATATTGCGGATGGTGGTATCCTGTGGTTCTACACAGACAATGGCCAAGCTCGTGCAGAGTTGACAGCAACAGGATTGATTCCTAACAACGACGTCATCTCGATTGATGGTGTCTACTACAAGTTCACAACTGGTAGTGTAGACAGCGGTACTCCTGCTGGTACTTCAGCATCCCCTTGGTTGGTTGCTCTTTCAACTTCAGATAACTCTGTGTCTCTGACTAACCTGTATAACGCCATCAACCTTAGTGGTGTTGCTGGTACAGACTACAGCTCAGCGATTACGATGCACCCCACTTGCACAGCGTTCAGCAGCACTTTGAACACTCTAGATGTTCAGTACAACTCCTTTGGCACTATGGGTAATGCTGTTGCTGTGACAGTCAGTGGTACTAATCTGGTATGGAATGGAACTACTTTCAGGGGTGGTGGTCAGCCGGAACTTCGACAAGTACAGGTTCCTAACGACAGTGGCTGTATCTCTGTAGCCTACATTAACGGCTTTGTCATTGTTGTTCCTCAACAGACGGCAGACACTAAAGGTAGGTTCTACTGGATTCAACCCGGCGCTAACATCATTCAACCGCTGAACTATGCAACTGCTGAACGAAGCCCTGACGGCCTTTATCAAGTTGGCGTCTTCGGTGATATGTTCTGGCTGTTTGGACAGAAGACTGTTGAGCCTTGGATCACTACAGGTAACTCCGCAACTCCGATGCAACGGTATCAAGGGATTCTGTATGACCGAGGTTGTTGGCCGAATACCGCTATCCAAGTTAAGGATTCTATCATTCTTGTTGACGAAGACGGGGCAGTATTTAGTATTGGGAGAGGGCAGCAAACGAGGCTTTCTAATCCTGCAATCGAAGAAAGAATCCGTCTAGCAATCCAACAGCAAGGCTTCTTTAACGCTGTTTAATTAAGGATTAATTTATGTCTATTCTATGGATGGATAACTTTCAGAACTACGGAACATCTCTGTCGATTGCTCAACAGGGTACTCCTTATCAGTACCTCGGTGGTATCAACGGTGGGCTAGTTGCTAACCCTGATGGCAGCGGTGATACAGTCCTTCAGATCGGTGGTAACACAGGTAACTCAAACGTCGTCGACAATGGTGTGGCGCTTCCGGCCAGTGGTACTAAGATCGGTGTTGCTTTCCGTTATCGAACTCAGGCACTTCCTAGTTCTTCAGGTGTGCGTCCCTCTCTGATGCAGTACCGAGACCTTACTAACGCAAAACAGGTCGACATCATCGTAGAGTCAAACGGTAGTCTTACCGTTCAGATTCAGGGTACTCAGATTATCAACACTGGTTATCCTATCGTTACTGCTGGTAATTGGCAGCATTTCGAAATTTACGTTGACTCCACAGTTGGGTCGGTTACAGTAAAGCTCGAAGGTGTTCAGGTTATCAATCAGACTTATGCAGCCAATAGTATCGTCTTTGCCAACATCGGTTGGAGTCCTCGACAAGACCTCTACAGTCCTGCACAGGCTGCTACGTCTTATATGAAAGACTTCATCATTTGGAATACCAGCGGTACAGTGAACAACTCATTTATTGGTCCTGTCTCTGTCTACCGATTGGCTCCGACTACGGATGTGTCTAACTCGTGGACGCTTACAGGTGGTACGTCTGTTTCAGGTATTACCTCTGCTGATCCTCCGAATGACTCCAACTACATCGCTGCTGGCTACACAGGTCTTCCTCTGTCGGCTACAGTAAACCTCAGTGACCTTCCTAGCAATGTTGTTGGTGTTCGTGCTGTAATGACTCTGCAGCGAGCAGAGAAGAGCGACGGTGGTGATGCCACTATCAACACTCAAATTCACAGCGGCTCTGCTACCTTCACAGGTGCTAACCACAACATCGGTACTTCGTTTGCGTACTCATACGACATCAGCGAAGTCGATCCTAATACAGGGTCTGCGTGGAACCCTATCGCTGTGAACAACGCAACAATGTCTATTGTAAGGACTGTCTAAATGACTGCAGCAGTTACCACTTCTACTTCACAACTTCAAGAGTTGGTGGCAGCTTCTTCAACTGCAACTAAAGCTGAAGTATCTCAAGCTCAAGTGTTGGCTGCTGCATCTTATCCTACAGCGCAAACTAAGCTTTCTCAGTTCCAACAGTTGACCGCCGTACAGCCTCAGCCGACTGCTTATTCGTCTCAGCTCAGCATGTTGGCAGCAGCTATTGGTCGAGTAAGTGATCCTAACATTCGAGCTTGGACATTTACTCTAGACGGTCACGACTACTACATTCTTCGTCTTGGTAATCTAGAAACATTGGTTTACGACAACAAGACACAGCAGTGGTATACATGGGCTAGTGGTGATGGCAACACTTGGCGAGCTTACAATGGTTGCAACTGGCTTGGTGGTATGGCATGGGCAAATAGCCAAGGCAGCAATGTCATTGTTGGTGATGACGGTACAGGTACTCTTTACTTTCTAAACCCTTTGCAGGATACAGATGATGATGCACTTTATGGTAGTGCGCGCCCTCAACCATTTAGACGAGAGGTCTACGGACAGATTGCATTCCGTGGCTATGGACGCCAGCCTTGTTTTGGCTCTCAGCTGTTTGGTTCTATCGGTGATCAAACGAATAGTTCGATAGATACTGTAAACCTTTCAGTCAGTGACGACAAAGGGAATACATATAACGACGTTGGAACGATCACAATTACTCCGTCTAACTTTGACAGCCGTCTCTATTGGAGGTCGCTGGGTTCGATGAAGTATCCGGGTCGTCTCTTTAAGTTCACAGACTACGGTGCTCTTCGTCGTATCGACAGTATGGAGGTGCTTGATGGCAAGTAATGGTGCTACTCCGGTTACTCCCATTCAACCACTGCAGCAGCGCTTCCCGATTGTAGATAACAACGGCAACCCTACTGACTACTTTATGAGGTACATCTCAAACCACGGTGGTCAAATCAGCACTAACTCAACAGACATTACAACACTAACTACTGAAGTTACTGCGTTGCAGAACAGTAAGTTTGAAGCTTCTCAGGGGTTGGTTCTTCTGACTCCTGCTTCAGGTCTTCTGAAGGGTGCTCCGATTACTTACGGTATTGCTCCTTCAGGTGTTACAGCTGGTAGTTATACTAACGCCAATATCACTGTTGATACATATGGTAGGGTTATTGCTGCTTCCAATGGTACAAGTGGGACGCTAGAGGTAGACTACGGAACGTCATCGTTCACAGGAATCACTAAGCTAAAGTTGCTGGGAACAGGTTGGACTTCAGTCACTAACCCGACTACAGGTGAAGTTGATATTACTCTCACTGCTGTAGTTCCCAACGTATATTCTTTCACTGGAAGTGGTGTTACTGTAACGGGTACAGCTCCTAATTTTACAGTAAACATCCCGGGCTTTAACGGCATCACTGTTAACTCTACTGCTGGCATTTCAACTATTAATTTCTCTTCTAATTTCATAGTTACTGAAAGTAGTGGAGTTGCCACTGTAGATGTAAACAGCGGTATATGGGCTCCAACAGTTACTGGCGAATTGCCCGGACCTAATTTGGTTGCTGATGCCTACGGTCAGTGTGTAATGGTAAGGATTCTTTAATGACAGCAACTTCTAGACTTGTAGACTATCTTGGCCGTGGCCTTGACTCTGCTAAGCCAACTCCATCATCTATCACTTATGCTGCTGGTACTGCGGCTATGTATTGGGCGACAGACACTAAAACCCTTTATCTATTGAGTGCAGATGGTACTACATGGCTTACTCAAAGCGGCGGCAGTCTTTCTGTCAGTGATGGCACAACAACTGAAAGCAATGTCAATAATCTTGTCTTCTCAGGTGCTACTGTCTCTACTACTGGAACGGGTGAAGCGACGGTAACAATCAGAGGTGGGGGCGGTTCTACGTGGAATGCCCTGACTTTCACTGGTGGTGTCACCGTTACAATTGGTGGTAAGACATTTACACGAAGTGATCAGTCAATTTCTTTTGGAGCAGGAAAGACTCTAACCGGGCAGGTGTTGTTTGATAACTACAACAACTACGGCCATGGTGAACTGTCTCTTTTCTATTCACAAGACGGTGTTCGTGGTGTAGCCTTTACATCACAAGTAGACAGCAATAACGTCCTCTACTACCAGAACTCTACAAGCAGCCCTTCGTGGACTCCTTTTAATGCAAACTCTGAAGGCAGGACGCTGACTGGCCCGTGGTTGATGAACCTTTCTATCACCAACAGTGTGACAGCTGATACCTACTTCTATGAAGGTTCTTTGGGTGTCAACTGTAATCACCAGACATGGTCTCCTGATAACAGCGGGACGATTCCTCTTCGAGGGACTGGTTATTTCTACATTGAAAACACAAGCTCTACTGCAACATTCCAAGCAGGTCGATATAAGCTTGAATCAATCTAAGAGGTGTTATGGTACATAAAGCAACAGACCCTCAGGAAGTATTCGACATCTTGTCTGTGTATCGAGAACACCTGACGATTGACCGCCTTACTAAATGGATGAACGACAAAGACAATTTTGTTGTAGCCACTGGTGAAGGCAGTATCGGAATGTTTGAAGACAGTGGTAATGGTATCTATAACGGCCACCACTTTCATCTAGCAGATATTCGAGGAAGGAAAGCTCTTAACGCAAGTAAGAGCATGATCGACTTCGTATGGGACAACTTCCCAGCCGTTAAGACAATGAGAGGATATAGTCCTCTTGACCGGAGAGATGCAAGGTGGGCTGCACGTCAGCTGGGCTTTACATCATTGGGGGCTCTTCCCACCTTGTCTCCTCCGTGTGAACTCTTTGTTCTATTCAGACCTATTTTTAAGGACAAATAAATGGGAAGCCTACTCGGTAGTAATTCTTCGTCATCGTCGACTACTTCTAACCAAGCATACGGTACTCTAAAGAACCTTCTGACTGGCAACATTAACACTGGTAACACAGCTATTTCAGCGATCTCTTCGCTGCTTAATGGCAACACCAGCGGTCTCAATAACTATGAGAACTCAGCTGGCTACCAGAATACAATGAAGCTGGGCAGTCAAGCTATTACAGGTAACGCCGCAGCTAGTGGCCTACTGAATAGTGGTAGCACATTGAAAGCTTTGTCTAACTACGGTCAGACTACGGCTCAGCAGTATTACAACAACTACCTTCAGAACCAGATGGGTCTGGCTGGGTTGGGTCTGCAGAGCGCTGGTATTCTTGGTAGCGCTGGTAGTACGACTAACCAGAGTGGTAAGTCTAAGAGCGGATTGGGTCTGTAATGGGTGATCTACTTGCATCTCTTGCTGGCGGCGGCGCAGAAGCTCTTGGAGAAGAGGCTGCTGGTGGATCGTCTCTGTCTAATTTGTTTGGAGACTCTTTGAAAAACATACTTCAAAGTCCTCCTGATCCCACTCCTAATTTTGCTACAGGTGGAATGATGCAAAGTCCATCTCAACAGCCTTCATGGGACAGTCTGTATAAGACGTTTAACGGTGGAGGTACGTCTTCACTAACAAACTTCTTACAGAGTTTGATGAGGTAAGGAACTAAGATGTCAGGTATTCTAGATTACGTATTGGGTCAGACGCCCACTATTCAACAGAGCAGTCCGCTGTCTCTGATGTCTCAGCTGTCTCAAATTCCTACTCCTCAGTACACTCCTCAAGAGGGACAGAATCAAGGGATTACAGTGGCAGCTCAGCCGTCTCAGCCTCAGCTTAACGGTGGGCCCATTGGTATCAATTCTTCTCCGCTGCAGGCGAATGATACTCCTGTAGATATTAACTACAATCCGCAGCTTCCTCAGAGCGTTCCTAATCATGCTCTGACTTCTATCCTTGGTATCGGCGGCACGCCTAAGAAGCTACTGGATTGGCTTGGTGACGTAGTTGCAATGGGTGCTGGTTGGCACAACCCTTACAGCGGTGATCCGATGCTGAGGGCACAAGCTAATGCTATGCAGAACTTCACTGATAATCCGATGGAAGCTGCTCAGAAATTGGCAGCTACTGGTGACACACAGGGAGCACAGCAGCTTTACAACTCTGCTTTGATGCGTCCTCTCCAACAGGCTCAGGCTCGTAGTCAGTTGGCTACAGCGGCTTTGGAACAGCAGTCAAAACTTCAGGACATTAGGAGTAAAGCCGGAGATAGAGCACTGTCTCTCATTGGTACTTCAACTCCCGATAACTACAAGCATAACTACCAATTGGCTCAAGCTCTGCTTAACCGTGTTGGTGGTTCTACAGACGAGCTGGGTATTCCTGAAGAGTATCCTACCGACAGTAGCGGTAAGCCTGATCCCGAACGACTGAAGAACATTGCTTTGTCGACAACTAACCCGTATAAGGTTGGTATGCTGGGTATTGCTCAGCAGAACGCTGATAGCCGTGCGGAGTATAATAAGGTTGTTGGTGGCGCTCAAGCTGGTCGTGCTGCTGCGGCTGCTGCTCAGATTGGTGTGGCCAAGGGTCGCCTCAGTCTTGAGAAGCAACGGTACACCGATCCTAATACAGGTAAGATCATTCCTGTTAATGATCCTTCTCTTCGTCCCGGTAAAGGTGGTTGGTCTCCTGCAGGTATGCCTTCACATCCTCCTAAATCCCCGGGTGATGCTTGGTACGTTAATAACAAAAAGGCTTTCATCTCTAAAGATGGTAAGACTTGGACTAAAATGTAAGAGGTAATAATGGCTGATACACAAGATGGTTACGTTCCTGCTGGCGGTAGTCAGCCTTCCTCTCAAGACGGATATGTTCCTGCTGCTTCAACTCCGTCCACTCCCCCTCAGCGGTCGTGGTTGGACCGTGAGCAAGACGATTACGCTAAGGCAGCCCAAGAAGGCTTTGCTGGCAACCTAGTCCAGAATGCGATGTACTACACTGGCTATATGAAGCCGAAGGGTATGTCAGACGGGGATTGGTGGAAGGCTTTGTCTGCTGCTCGTAAGGCCGACATTGATCACTACAATCAGTTGGATCAGCAAGACCCCGGCAGTGGTTGGACTAACACAGCTGCTCAGGTTCTGGGTGGTCTCGGTGGTGTCAACCCTGTGTGGGCTTTTGGTGGTGTTGCCTCTAAGGGTATGTCTCCGCTGGCTGCCGCTGCCTCACGTATTGCTTCAGTTGGTGCAGCTAACGTCGGTTCGTCTCTGGCTAACCAAGCTGAGAACAATAACGCTGGTGTCCAGCAGGGCTACGACATTCCTCAAGCCTTGATCGAAGGTGGTCTGGCTGGTGGCCTTCACGCTCTTGGTGAAGCTGGGTCAGCTGCTCTGTCGTACTTTAAGAAGCCTGCTGCTGACGCTGTTGAAGACATTACAGTTGCTCAGAAGAAGGCTGCCATTCAGCAGATGGTTAACGATGGTGCGTCTTTTGACGACATCATGAAAGCCTATCCTGATACCGATCCGACTGTTAACTGGTATGTTCAACAGAAGGCAATGGGTAACGCCACCCCTCCTATTAATTGGAGTCGTGGTCTTTCTGAAGGTGATAAGATTGTCACACAGAAGACTCCGTCTGACGTTGGTACTCCGGGTCATGACGTTGAACTTCAGGACAGTGATGGTAACGTCAAAGCCACTGGGCGTGTCTACCTTGATGAGAACGGTAAGCCCGGTCAGGTAGTTCTTCAGCATCCCGAGACTGGTGCCCCTCATCCGATTAGTCGGAACGAAGGTAACATTCTCCGTAACGAAGTTAAGAAGATTCAGGACGCCAACCCTCAAGACGGGTACGCTCCTGTCCCTCAGGAAGAAACAACTACTGCTGAAGTTCCTCAAAAAGACGACGGCAAGTTCACTACTACTGAACGTCCTTCTGTAGATGACAACGGCCTTAACCAACCTAATCATACGTTCAAATACACAGCTCCCAACGGTCAAACTGTTAAGGGTAGTTACGACGTTGAAGATGGTGCTCTCCATAGCATTGACATCGGTGATAAGGAGAATAAAGCTTCCATTGGTGCAGCAGCTTCTCGTCAGCTTCTTCAGAAGATCGTTGAAGCTCATCCTGAAGTTGAAACTGTAGTTGCTCATCGTATCAGCGGTGCTAATCCGGGACGAGAGATTGTCTTTGATGCTGATCGTCTTCGTAACGATCTTCATCCTGAAGATGCTCCTGATATGCGTCCTCATGCTCCTCAGTACCAGCAGCCAGCAGACACTTCAATCAGTGATAACTCTCCGTCGGTAACTACTGAAATTCCTCGGACTACTACGATTAACAAAGATCGTATCTTTGGTAGTGATGAACTGAAGGAAGGTCTGGATCGTGTTGCTGCTTCTATGTCTAAAGACGTAGAGCCGCAGACATTTGATAAGCAGAAAGAAGACGCTTGGAATCTTCTGCAGAACCATTCTGAGGATGATCTTCTGAACATGAAGGTCAACGAAGACAATGGTCATGCTCTTCAGTTGGCTACTCGTACTATCAGTCGTCAGGCTGTTCAGCGGGCTGTTAATCTTGCCGATAACACTAAAGACCTTGGTGAAAGTGCTCCACAGTCTGTACGGGATGCTGTCTCTCAAGCTTGGGACTTTGCTAAGAAAGCATTGAACCGAGACGAAGAGATTGCTAACTTCAGCGGTAGTCTGCTTGGTGGTCGTCGTATCATCAGCGGTCCTGCTTCTGATCTTAATCCTTCGCAGAAGGCTACAATCCTTAAAGGTCTGAAAGACGATCCTGAAACTCTTGAGAAGTTTATCAAGATGTCGAAGGAGATTGAACCTAACGAACTGTTGGACCTGTTTAGGAACAACATTCTGTCAAACCCGTTTACTCACGCCTATTACTACACAGGTATGATGAGCAACCTTCTTGCTGACATTGCGTCAGAAGGTGGTGCGTCTCTGTTGGGTCAGGCTCGTCGGTTCAGCAATATGCCGGATGCTACAAATCGAGTGTACGCTACTCAGGTGGCTGCTCGCGTTGCTGGTATGATCCACGGTCTTGGTTCAGCTCTGAAGGATGCGTATCCTGAGAATGGTCTGAAGAACGCTGCTATGTCTTTCCTTCGCAATGAAGAAGGGGCGTCGCTGCAACAGGGTGTGGGTATTCCTACTGCTGTCCTTCACAACGTCGAAGGGTTCATGGGTAAGATTGTGCAGTCTTCAGCTCTGTGGGGTGAAGCTGCTAAGGCAATGAAAGACTCTTCTGTTCCTCTGAAGGATATGCCTCAGTTCATGAAGGACTTCATGGCTAACCCTTCTACAGAAGTATTGAAGAGGGTTGCTAATTCAACAGATCGTATTCTGTTTAAGGATGCTCCGTCTGATATTACCAAGTGGATTAACAGTCGGTCTTTCACTATGAAGGATGGTGCTACTAAGACAGCCCTCGACTTCATGATTCCCTTTACTACTCGTCCTGATTCAATCCTGCGTACAGCTATTCGCTATTCACCTTTGGGTGTAATGGATAGGTACAATATCGCAGGTCTGAAAGCTGGTGGTGCTGAAGCAGATAAGGCTCTTAGCCGAATTGCTCTTGGTACTTCAATCATCGGTACAGCTGTTCCGTTGGCTCTCAGCGGGAAGATTACAGGCGATGGTCCGTCAGACTACAGGAAGCGTCAGGAGTTGATGGATACTGGGTGGCAACCTAATTCAATCAAGATCGGTGATACATACTACAAGTATAAGGGGTTGTCTCCTTTTGCTGATGTAATCACTGCTGCAGCTAATGCTGTAGATGCGTACAAGGAACATGGTCGTCCTGATCTCTACAGTCAAGACATGGCTGGCATTATCGCTAAGACTGCTGGTCGTGCTGCTGTTGACGGTAGCTGGATTAAGGACTTCTCTCCTGTCCTCGCTGCTGCTGACGATACCTACCAAGGTGAACGCACTGTTAAGAATGCCATCGCTAACCTTGCTAGTAGCGTTGCTGTTCCTGCTGGTGTGCGTGCTGTTAACCAATCTGTGATTGATAAGACAGCTCGTGATACTCGTGGGGATACGTTGGGTGAAATGATTACCAATCGTATCAAGGCAGGTATTCCCGGTATGTCGCAGTCTCTCCCTGCAAAGGAAGATAACTACGGCAGGACAATGCAGAACTTCACTGGCTTCCCTTCTACTTCTCAGGACCGTAATGATCCTGTGGCTAACGAGATTGCAGCTCTTAGTGAAGGTGATATGAAGGGTGTTATCGGACCTGATCCTAAGTCATTCTCTTATGGAGACGGCCAGAAGTACACTATGACCAAAGAAGAAGCAGCTCAGTTTAAGAGTATGACTCATAGCTACCTCCATGAAGCTCTCGGTGATCTTATTAATCAACCGGCATGGCAGTATCTTGATGATGACACAAAGAGGCAGTACGCCAGAGAACGAGTGAAGGAAGTTCGCTCATACGTTAAAAAGAGTATGTTTGGAGGTAATTAATGAGTGATGATTGTGACAGCTATTGCCAGAGCTGCCAACAAAGAGACCAGTTCACAGACCATGCGTCACGTATCGCTGTACTAGAGAGCACCCTTCAACGTGTGTTAGAACACAACAAGAAGGTGGAAGACAAGATGGATCAACTGTTGGCCATCAAGTACAAAGGTGCTGGTGTATTTTGGTTGTTCTCTATCATCAGTGGTGGTGGTCTATTGGCCACACTCGGTTATGCTATTGAGTGGCTGAAAGGCGTCCACTAAATTAAATACAAATAAACCCCGGTCCTCTTTCGAGGCCGGGGCTTTTTTATGTCCATCAGCTATTGGGGTCAGTGAGTTTAGTCTCTGTGTTACAACCTCGATCCCTCTTCTCCCACACATGCACGGCAGCGAGACCGGACATGGAAGTGATGAGAACAGACAGAGGCTCCAACCCTACAGAGGTTTGATTGATCCAAGGAAGGTAGATAGTGTTCATCACTACCGCACCTACCGCCGACATGCACAAAAGAGGGCGCCAAAAGGATTGAACCACATTTAGCACATACCCTGTCCATCTCAGCAGTCCCTCAAACATCGTATTGCTCTAGCTTGCTTTGTCTCATAATGGTGATCAGCTTGTTTCCATAGTCAGGATCAGTAGCGTATACACCAGTGAGGGCAGCAGCAAAAGCTTCAGGGTTGTTCTTAACTGCCATAGCCTTTGCGTACCTCGGGTTCTTAGACAGAAGAAAAGCATGAGCGAGAAAGGCAGATTCGATACTGTCGTAGTCTTGGAAGTACGCTTGAATCTTTACCCACTTACCGTGGTAGTCTTCATGAGTCCAACACAGAGTACAGTTAGTGCCGTT
>JAGWWT010000031.1 GCA_018970245.1 Patescibacteria group bacterium | reverse complement strand
CGGCGAGCCGATTTCAGATGCCCTTCGAAGGGGATGTGAGCGCCCAGACGAAGTGGCTCGACGGGATCATGCAGACGGAGTTCAACGGTATTCTTGACAGCTCCAATGGTAAGTTCACGCCGATGATTGGCAAGGGCGGCCAACTCGTTCCCCTCGGTCACTTCAACACCGTGCAGGAAGCCTACCGTGCGCTCGCCCCTCACTTCTTCGATGACAACTTCATCCGCTCCGATCTCGCAAGCCAAGGTTACAACCTGGAGAAGGTCGAAGGCGGCTATCGGCTGACGGGTCCGAATCTTTCGAAGCCGCTTTCTGGTTCCCTCCGCGAGTTACTACCGCAAGTAGGCTACGAGTTCACAAAAATCCCAGATCGCTACGCGCCTTCAAACGTCATAGTTGACCCGGCTACGGTGAAGATGACCTACGATGGGACGACGCTGCGCGGTCCTGTACGCGACCTTGCTAAATCGCTCGACATGTTCTTCGACCCGAAACGCTACGCCGAGATGACGCCGCTTGGAAAGTTCAAGGACGCCGGCCTTTACAAGCTCGCCGACGGCACTATTGAGGTCGACATTCCTCGGTACAATTCGAAGATGACCTTTCCGAGCGAGGCGGATGCCCGACGATTCCTTGCCGGCGACGTAAGCGCCCTTTCCAACGTCGAGCGGATGGCCCAAGCGAAAGCCTTGGACGTTCGCTTCCAGAACGGCGAATGGACTGTCAACGACGGCCGAGGTCGGATGACGGCGAAGTCGAGAGCGGACGTTGCCGCGATCATGGCGACGTACCCCGATGTGAAGCCGACGAATGAGTTGTTTGCTTCCATCGACCCAAACGCTTCCACCGGTATTCAACAAGCGCTCTCCAGCATTGATCCAAAGATGCTCGGGGAATGGAAGTCGATTACGCCTGACTTCTCACCGTACAAGTTCTACTCCGATATGCAAACTCCCGCGCAGGTAATCAAGGAAGGCATTCGCAATCGGCTTCGCGCGGAGTTCTCCGACACGCGCTACTTCATCGACAAGACCTTCTCCAAGTACGGTTTGACGGACGGGCAACGCATCGTCCGGCAAATCGACGCGGCAATGGACGCGCATTCCCCTTCGGTCTACAATGAGTACAAGACACTTGCCTCTGTATTCACTGATTCAAATGGGAAGCCCATTCCATACGAACGACGGGTCGCGATTGCTGAGTACCGGATTGCCGAGACCACCGAGGACTTCAAGGCTGCGCAGGATGCGTTCGGTCCTCTTTCCCCCGACGAACAAAAGGCAGCCGAAAGACTCGATACGATGCTCGGCGACAAGATCGGTACGAACACTACCGCCTTGGCGGCGAAGTACGGAATCGGCTTTCAGAAGTTCTACGGGAAGGGTCAATATCTTTCGCGCGTACGAGCCTACTACGATGCGAATCCACAGGTTGTCTCGAAGATGGCTCTCGGCAGTGAACTGAATAATGCAATCGGAAATGTACCGGCATCCGTGCGGGCATGGTTCGACAACGAGCGCGTTTCCGACATCCTGAACTTCGCCGCCGAGCGTGATCCGCAAAGAATACTGATGCGTTACATCGCCGCTGGCAATAAGCAGCTTTATCTCGACGGTGCGTGGCGGGCGATGAACAACTGGATGAACGCAAACAAAGAAAGACTACCGCCTTTCGTCGTCAGTAAGCTCAACCGCTTCCGCGAGCAGGTCAACGGCACGTATCAAATACCAGGTGAGGACTTCATCAAGGGGATGGGTCGCGCAATCGTACAGAAAGTACGCGGGTCGAAGGCGACTCCTGAGGATTTGCAAGCGGGCGAGAACCTTGCCAGTAACTTCTACCAATTGACGTACTTCACGTCGCTTGGCTTTCGGCCTTATCAAGCAGTCCGCAACGTGGCGCAAATCTTCACGACGCTTGCCCCCCGGATTGGGAACGACTTTACGATGGCTGGATTGAAACGGGCCTTGAATATGAGCGCTGAGGAAGCTCAACACCTTCAAGGATTGAACGTCATCAAGCCGAACGCTCCCGGCTATGAGAACTTCCTCGAAGGAAGGACTTGGGTTAGAAAGACGATGCAAGCGGGAATGCAGTGGTTCAAGAATGGCGATGATGTAGGTCGGGCAGCAGCCTACTTTGCTGCCGATGAGGCACTAACCCCCGCAATCAGCAAGCTTCAGCGAGGCTTGTACGGCAACGACATCCAGAAGTTCATCGATGATTCGATGCTCTTCACGATGCAAAAGCTCAACCCTACGCTTGTCAATGATGTGCTCTCACTCGTCAACAAAGGAACTCCCGAGGCGATTTCGCAGGCGAAGGCAACCTTTGGAGCACAGCTTGCGAAGGAGACGTTTCCTTCCTTTGAGTGGTGGAACCAGCCGAAGTTCTACTCCGAGCACATTCTCACCCGTTTGTTCGGTCAGTACGGGACGTTCGCGACCATTTACCGCTCGAACCTCTACCGGGCGTTCGCAAGCGGAACGGCTGCGCAGAAAGCAGCCTTCGCCGCTCGCTTCATCGGGAACAACCTCGCGATCTTCGGTGCGCTCTCAGCGATGAACATCAAGGCAAACGACTTCATCCCAGGCGTGCCGGCGCTCTTTGGAGGCGGTCCTAACTTCAAGTTGGGTGTCGATCTCATGCAGGCTCTTGACAGCGGCCAAAACGGACAAGAAGCGCGTTACAACCTTGAACGCGAGTTCTCGCCGCTCACATACGTGGCACCCGGCTCACGCATTCCCTTCGCGAAGACCGGTCTTCACGTGAATTACCCGGAAGTGCTCCCCGGCAGCTTGCAAGCTCACTTCATCCAGAAGGGCTTGAAGTACCTGCAAGCCGGGGATACCTGGAAGGCATTTCTTTCCTTTACAACGACTCCGACGAATCCTTAGAGGAAGCCGAAGAGGCCATCCAACCATTCTCTAAATAAACGCCTTACCTTTCGAGGTGGTCGGATCGCGGCAGCGCATTCCTCGCATACGTGCAAGCACTCCTCTTTAACTTCTACGACTGTGCGCCAAACCGACGTAATCTTCCCGCAGACATCGCACTCGCCCGTAAGCGGCTGCTGATTCTGAAGAGCACTGTATGATTGCGAAGACAAGTAAGCTTGTTGAAGTACAGCGGTGAACGTACTAAACTGCTGACCGAGGTCGAAGGCTTGCTGCTGCCCAGCTAACTGCATTGACTGTGCTTGTTGCATAGCGGCAGATCGGCTGTCTTCTTCACGTGCCATCTTTCTTTCCTCCAGAAAATCGCTTGATCTTCTTCACGTAGTCATCCAGGTTTGGGATCGGGAATGAGGATATCTCACCGCTTGTGAGCTCAGCCTTGAGTTTGACTTCAAGAGTGAAGGAATCGTAGACGTACTCGTAGTTTTTGAACATCGAAGCGTTCACGCGGTAGCCTTTCTTGTCTACGAAGTCGACGTCGAGCTTCTTCACGTCGGGGAGAGATGCAAGAAGGGTCTTCACGCGCTTCCTTCGTCGGTAGAGGTAACAACGAACGGCATTCACGGGAACTCCGATGAGCTTTGAAAGCTCGATTGGAGAACGCGGTACGACTGCGCGCGGATGAAGGCGGAAGTAGTCAGCTGTCCGAGAATGGTGAGTCCATGCCGGATGGTCCTCACCTATTTTTGAGAGGACTTCCTTGCGAGTCTTTACCTTTACGCCTTCACGCTTGAGAACGCGGCGAACGCTTTCTTTTGCTATACCGAGGAGCAGCGCCGACTTCCGTAGGCTTCCTTCCCTTTGGTACGCCGCGATGATTTTTTGAGCCGGCATCCTCTTCAATACTGGATGTCCTCTCAGCGACCTTCCCTCGTCTGGCCACCCACTCATAGGTTTCCGCTCCTTCTCGTGACGGGAAGCGATTGTAGCTTCCGTTTGTTTTCGCCCTGATCATACCCGTGCGCAGGAGGTAAGCCAAGGCCGTGTTCAAATCGTAGACCGGTACGTGCCATTTCTGTTGCAACTCCCTTCTCGTGATCGGGGAATGCGCCTTGATGACGCGCTCCACCGTCTGGCATTTGTTGTCGTAGAACGTCTCGCCCGCTCGAATCATCCGTAGTACGGGCGCCATTTCAAAATACGTTCGAGTGAGAATCCTGTCCGCGTCCTCCACGTCTTCAAGCCTTATTGTATTCCCGTCGGGGATGTAGCGGGATGCGCGGATGAGCATCGCGAGCTTGATGAGATGAATGTCCTTTCGGCCCTTTGCGCCGGCGTAGTACGGATCGTCATTCAGATCGCAACGATGATGGTAATACCACTCCTCGTAGAACTCCCAGGCTTTCTTCTCCCAGGTGAACTCACCGAGGACATTCTCCCCAATCCACGCGAGACGTCTTCTCAACTCGTTGATGGAAGGCGCTCCCGGCACGATCCTCGGCTCAGGAAACATGCGAGCACTTCCGGCTTGCACTACCATCGTCGCCCGCGAGAGAAAGCCGTCGCCGACAACCCCTTTCGGCAGGTTTTCAAGGATGCCTTCCGGCACGGTAGCCCCGACGAAGTTCGTGTGCAGCGAAGACAGCAAGATGGGAGCACCGCGCTTGATCGTCTTCCATCGGTATTCATTCTGATCGTAGAGCGCAAGCATCGTCTGCACGAAGTTCCTATTGTACTGTTCAGTTGAGAACATAACACCAAGCTCGGGTGCCATGATGAGCGCCTCAGCCGTCCGGTTGTAAACGGCTTCGCGTCCACTTGCGCTCACAATAGCTTTTCCCATTTGGTCTTTGAGCGTGAAGTCCTTCGTCCTCTTCTGTGAAGGCGTCATGTCTTCGAGGATGCCTTCAAGAGTGGTCTTGTCGGTGATCAGAAGAAGCTCCTTCATCATCTTCATCTGATCGTCGTGGATGTGCGAGCGCGCACCCGTGACGAGATCGCGTTCAATACCGAGAGCTTCTCCTTTCTTCACGATGCCGGCAGGCCCAACGAGGATTACATACAGATTCGTGAAGAGCTTCTTGTCAGCCCACTTGAACCATGCCTCGCGCTTGATCATCGTCGAGATCGCGGATAGTCCTGTCCAGACCGAATACAACGTCGGCACTTCACGGCCGCGCGTGTAGAAGACAAGGTCGGAGAGAAATCCTTTCGGCACGACTTCATCACAAGGATCGGGTTTCCAAAAGCGATCTGGCGCTTCATTCTCATCGTAGGCTATCGGCGCCTCGCGCTCTCCAATTCGCTGCCTGATCTTTTCAAGTACGGACTCCTCGCTCACCGCATCCTCCTTCGGTTGACGATCACTTTTGCAAGCAGTGCGCGCCACGAGCGCGCACGAGCGAGCTTCCTTTCAAGACGTTTAACACGTCTCTTCGCCCGTCGGTACATATTGTCGAGTGCAACGCGGGCTACGTCCATCTACTTTACTTCGTACTCAACCATCTCGCCCCAGGAGCGATCGGATACGGCGACTTCGACCGGGAAGATCACCGGTTTCTTCCACCATTTGACCTCATGTTCCATGCACTCCTTCAGTAGCCGCGCAACTTTCTTCTTCTCCGTCTTCGGGCACGTTACGTAGATGGCGTCGTGGAGATCGGAGACAAGCTTCGCTTTCAATCCAAGCCGATTCCTTTCCTCGTAGAACTTGATGAGAGCGATGTTCTTGACGTCGCCCGCAGGTCCCTGGATGCGTGTGTCGAGTGCTTCCCGTTGAATCTCCTCGTCCGTACCCAGGAAGAACCGCTTTCTGCCCGAAGCCGTCACGCACGTCCGCGTCTTCAAGGTTACTTCCCTTGTCTTTGCTTGCCACTTTGCGTATGCAGGCATGAGTTCGAAGTGCCTTCGGTCGGCTTCCCTAAACTCAGCCAGGGATAGCGGGAAGTCGGGAATGCGCACGACAAGCCGCCGGTAGATGCCCTCCACGGAGCCGCCGTAGTTGCGCCCGAACTTGTAGGTCTTAGCACCTTTGCGCACCGTCTTCGTGATCTTGTCTTCAGGCCATCCGGTTAGAGACATCGCTATCCGAGTATGCACATCAACGCCTTCGGCGAACCATGTCTGAAGCATCTTGTCGTCGGAGTCCCACGAGAGTACGCGGAGTTCAAGGTTAGAGTAGTCGGCACCCACAAAGCACCATCCGGGATCGGGTATGAACAGCTTTCTGACTTCAGCTCCAAGCTTGTCTTCATCGTCCGCCGACGGTAGGTTCTGCCAGTTGGGTTCCCTTGATGACAGTCGTCCTGTCTTCGTACCCGTAATGACAAAACGTGGATGGACATGACCATCTTCTCCTAATCGGAAGTTCGTGTACGTCGTCGAGAGCTTGTTCAACTCTTGGAAGCTGTCGATGAGTTCGAGTATTCGGATGTTTCTTTCAAGCCGCTTGGCTTTCTCGGCATGGAAAGGCTTCGGGCGCACGAGCGCTTTGACTTCCCTCAGCATTGTCTTTGAGGCAAGATAGATGGAGGTACGCGCCATCTCATCCGTCGATACCCCACCCGTCTTCCAATTCTTCTGGACGGCTGCACGCGTCGGCTGAAGCGGTTCGATGCTCTCAACTGTCTTCACGTAGTCAACAAGCTCCCGATATTTCTTTGTGTCCTTCCTCTTGCGCGTTCCCTCGTCGTCGTAGGAGGCAATGTCGGCTTTCTTCTGCTCAAGGGAATCGGGAATCTTCCCGTAGAGAAGACGCGCCATGTGAAGCGGCGAGCTTACGGAGAAGTCCTTCGGTATTCCAGCAACTGAATGCAGCTTCTTCTCGGTCTTCGCAAGCTCGCGCTTGACTTTCACGGCGAAGGATTTGTGCCGCTTCTTGTCGAGCTTCATGCCGGTCAGTTCCATCTCAATTACGGGCTTCACAAGCTTCATTGAGATACCTCGGTAGATGTGCTCGGTGCCGGTCGAGTGAAGATCGTCGAGGAGCGGAGGCTTCACTTGGTGGAGGACAACGGCATCGCGCAGGTTGTAGGTGCGCACGTCCGCATCCTCCATTGCCATCAAGGTCTTTGGGTTGGAGACAACGATGTCCTTCCAATAGGGGGTCGCGCCGTAAACGCTCACGATGTAGCCGAGGTTGTGAGGGAGTTCTGGGTGAATGGCGTGATGAGCAAGGAGAATGTCGTCGCGGATGTCAATGGCGTCGAGCGTTACGAAGCCGGCGCGAACTAACCAGCTTACGTCGAACGGGGCGTTTTGAAATAACGTGGGACACGTAGATAGGAGGCGACTCAAACAGGAACGTGCGCGGCCAAAATCGCCGTTCTTCCAGTACGAAATCATTCCCTTGCCGAAGAAGGGCACGGAAAAGGCGTCTTCGGATGACGACGCAATACCAACCACGACGATTTGGCCGAATGCAGTTTCGATGTCCACGGCCAACTGCGGTTTCTTCTTCATTGAGCATAAGCGTTTGGTCTCCTTCTCAAGCCACTCGATCGACGGAAAGAGCTGGAAGTTTTCCTTCGGCGGATGCCAACCGTGCGTTGCAATGTCGAGCGCCTTCGCCATGTCGTTGAACCACGTCGGTTCTTCCTTCTTCATCCCCCGCATGATGTAGGAAGGATGGAAGGTAGGGACGACGATGAAGTCCTTACCGGCGACCTTCACCTCGTAGACGGAGCCGCGATTCTTGCCGATTGGTCCTTCGATGCCGAGAGCGTGCATGGCGGTCGCCCCCCACGCGATAATGGTTTCGACGCCACGAGTGTGGAGTTCTCGAAGCTCCTGCTCGAAGCCAGGGCGGCACTTCTCGATTGCGTCGAGCGCGTCGAGGGAAGCGATATCGTTTGAGGGAGGGCGGCAATTGATGACGTTCATAAAGTGAGCGGAGTTGACGTTGATGCCGCTCTCGCGCAGGCCGTACTTGCCCCAGCCTCCGGCTGGGCCTACAAACGGCTTACCCTTGATGTCCTCCTCGGCGCCAGGTGCCTCACCAATTACAATCAAAGAGGGCTTGTCGACTTCCGACAAGCCCCTCACCTTGTTGCACCCATTGAGAGCGCATTGTTTGCACAGCGACTTCGTTCGCGTTACGCGCAGCATTCAGACCTCCTACTTATGCAGTGCAATGTACAGTCCTTCGCCAAGGGTGGCAGCTGCGAGTGCCGCGATCACGCCAAGCTCGAAGCTATTCACCGAGGAGAGCTTTTTGTTCTCGGTGTCGGCGGTAGCGAGCTGCGTTTGAAGAGCTGCATTCAAGCTCGTAATGTCGTTGACGCGCGAGACGAAATCGGGGATGGTCTTGCCGACGAGTAGTTCGTACTGCTGATAGTACCAGAGGGCAAGACGCATCTCGCCGACGGTCGCCGTTGTCTGCGTATCGTCGCCTGCTTGGGCGGCGGGTGGAGTCGGCGGCGTCCATGTAATCGGGGAGGCGAAGACGCCTCCGCAGGAGAAGATGAAGAGGATGGCAATGACGAAGAGCTTACGCATAGCTACCTCCTCTCCAAATCGACGGCAACGTCTTCAAAACTTGTTTGAAGTTTCCAACGGTCGAACTCCAAACCGGCGTCTGTGAACGCGGTTTGCTGTAGGGTCCGAAGAAGAATGTTGAACTCTACTTCAGTGAAGTCGACCCTTATGTGCCGTTCGATTGCTGTCTTCACGACTTCCCTCCTACGCCGAACGCGGCGTGAAATTGCGCGATGACCTGAGCTTGCTTTGCCTGCTCAACGGCTGCCGTAAGCGTAGCCGAGTCCTTCGCGCCTGAGTCGAGCACGGCTTGCGCGGCTTCCTTCGTAGCCCCGGCCGCATTCATCTGCTGGATGAAGTCCTCGCTTGAGACGACCGGCTTCGGCGGGGTACGTGGTTTGAACAAAAAATACGCGACGACCGCGAGCACGGTTGCAACCGCGATGAGCACTGGCTTCAACCAGGAAGGCCATTTGATCTTCATGTTTTCTTCCTCTCCCGATAACCAATTATGTCCACAATACACCTGTAGATGCGCTCCGCAAGATCGGACTCCTCAACAGACAGGCCGAAAGGCGGCTCTTGTCGACTTAGGCGGCTCGTCGGCCCTATCATGTCGCGGATCACTTGCAGCTCTTCAACCGGTATTTCTACCGTATAGCTTTCGACCGGTTTGATCTTCACTTCATCTTCTCCTTGAGGGAAGCTCCGAGTCTGGCCATGGAAAGGTCGAGTGCCCGGCTCGACGCATCGTCAAAATAATAGATCACAGCACGATAGTCAGAGAGCCGGTTTATGATCCTATCACGTAGCTCTTTTTCCGGCATTGCATTGATTTCGTCGTGTGAGTACACATCGAAGCAGATCGTCTTCACTTCTTTGCTCCCAAAGACATCTCGTAACTCCACGCGGCAGGAGAGATAACTCCCCACTGGTGTGCGGAGGTTGCGGCGAGAAACCCGAAGAGCTGATCAGCTCCCACGCGCTCTCGAAGGAGCACGTAATGGAGGGCTTGCGCATTCGCAAGTCCCGTGTCGGGTTCTTTCGGCGGCTCCTTCGACTTCCCCAAGGTAAGCCATACTTCACTTACCCGGAAGCGAAGCCATTTCTCATCTGGCGTGATCACGGCGATCACGGCCTTCGCTACATCGAAGAATGCCGGGCGCTCGCCTCCGCCGGCCGTGATCACGATGAAGTAGCCTTGGCTGGCAAGCGTTCGAATGAGACTGTCAAGCTCAAGATCGCCCTCGACGAGAACGCTTTCGAGGTCAAGCCAGATAAGCGGCCTTTTCAGAAGACCGCTCTTCACGGCGTCTTCAATCTTCGCGATGATCTCCGTTGGCGGCAGATCGAAGCGCGAACCTGGGCGAAGGCAGATGGAAATGTTCCCCGAGAGTTGCCCCCCGGGGAACGGAAGAATCGAGAACGTTTCGAGATTCACGATTTGATCACTCGACCGGGCGCCACGTGACGATGTTCGTGAACTCGCGGATGTTGCCGTTCGCATCCGGGTTCTTCGCCGGCGCACGCTTGAGCACGAGGATGGCTTCCTTGCCCTCGAACTCGTCGAACGGGACGACATCGGAGCGCGGGACCTCGACGCCTGCCGCGATGCAGGCCGACTTGTTGCGGTCGATGCCGAAGTTCTTGTCCGGGTCGTAGTCGGGGTGATCCTCCTTGTTGATGCGCTCGAAGAACGAGGCGTTCATTCCCGACACGTCTTCGCCGTCCTGCTGTTCAGGACCGTCGAGAATGGTGACGGCGTACTGGATGTTGAACTGACGGCGCTCAACATCGTCCTTGAGCGTGACGGCGCGGAACTTCACATGGTACTCACCGGAGTCGAACTGCCGGAAGTTCGAGCTTGCGCCCTTGCTTGCATACGAACCGGGGAGCTTCGCCTTGGAGGCGCTCGAAGACGAGCGCGTCGGAGCGGAAGATTTGGCCATACGGCCTCCTTGAAAGAAACGAGATTTCATTCGAAGACTTCAACGAAGTCTTTTCTGGGAGCGACAGGATTTGATACCTGCACGCCGGGTTCGTGGCTTTATTTCTTGTACTCAGCACCCGGCAAGTGTTTCAACTCTTGCGTCTACTTGCGCCACGCTCCCGAGGTCTTTCAGTCTGGATGCTCCTTTGTGTGCTCCTCCAGCCACTTCCAGTCGGCGTAAATCTCGGGCCAAATGGCAGCATTCACATCGTGAAGGAAGCGAATACGCGGGAGGAGGCGAAGGCAAAGCGCCGTGCTCTCGACCCACTTGTTGTAATCGATGACGGCCTTCGCCCGGATGGAATGGAACCAACTCCACGAGTAGACTTCGCAATCCGTTGGGGGCGTGAACCATGGCGCATCTTCGAGCGCTTCGTAGAGGCGGCTCGCGTAGAGGGAATGGGCAACGATGACGGCTGTTTCCCTTAAGACCTTACGAGCACTCCTGCCAGTTAGAGACAAGACGCTTACGGCATCGCGTGAAAGTGGATTCAAGCGGAAGCCTCCTTTGGGCGCTCGACGTAGGAGTCCATCCAGCGGCGAGGCTCGACCCATTCAGGAACGCGACCGATCTTCGCGA
>JAGWWT010000072.1 GCA_018970245.1 Patescibacteria group bacterium | reverse complement strand
TCGGTGCATCACCTGATTTCCTGGTTGACGATTCCGGCGGCGGCGAGATCAAGTCGCCGGAGTCGTCGGAGGTGCATCTGGCAACTCTGTTGCACGGATTGCCGCCTGAGCACATCGAGCAGATTCAAGGCGGCTTGTGGGTTACGGGGCGGCAGTGGTGGGATTTCGTGAGTTTTCACCCCAAATTTCCGCCTGAGCACCGTCTCTACATCCAGCGCGTCCCGCGCAATGACGAATACATCGTGAACCTTGAAGCGGCGTGCCTGCAACTTGAGGCCGATGTCCAAGCAATCCTTTCACAACTCAACCAGAGGGCAGCCTGACATGTCAAACGATCTGAACCAATGGAGCGGCATCGGTCGCCTCGGCAAAGACCCGGAAACGCGCTATAGCGCAGGAGGCGATGCCATTACCAGCTTTTCAATCGCATGCGGGTGGAAGTCGAAAGACAAGGAAGGAACCGAATGGGTGAATGTCACGGCGTTCGGCAAGCTGGCAGAAATCTGCGGCGAGTACCTGAAAAAAGGGAAGCAGGTATTCATCCAAGGACGGCTCACGACCGACAAGTACGAAAAGGACGGCGTGACGCGCTACAGCACGAAGGTCATCGCCGACCGCATGCAGATGCTTGGCGGCAAGGATGACGGCGAGGAACGCCCTCAACGCGCCAGGCCGCAACGTGTCCAACAATCTGCACCGTCCACGGATAGTGGACAAGGCGGTTTTGAGGACGACGACATCCCATTTTGAGACAGGAGGCCCCATCAGGTTTGACGCTCGGGCCGGATTCGATACCGGCTCGGATTCGCCTCCTAGAACGAATCCACTTTCAAGCCACTCCAGGTTCCAGCTTCAGCCTAGGCGCGTATAGCTGGCATCACCGAAAATACCGACCTTCATGGCAAACTTTATGCGTGTCCTTCCACGCCGCCGAGCGTCAAACCTGATGGGGCTTTAACGACCAGCGCGTTGAACCTCAACGCATAGGAGAGTGTGATGTTTTGGCTAGGATTCGTAGTTGGATTAGGGACTGGATGCTTTATCGGAGGCATCGCAGCGCTGGCCATTCTGAGCCGTATAAAGCCCAACCTACCATGGTGAACGACATGACCACCGACACGAGCGCCGAGGTACAACAGGCCGAGTTCAGGCCGAACTATCGCATCAAGTGCCAGAACTGCGGCCAAGTCCCAACTGTTGACGTATACGTCAATGGCAAGCTGGAAACCAGGACCGAACTTTGCGGCGTTTGCACTTGGGGCGAAGCTGCATGCATCGACCCGGAGGAATGGTAATGAAAAGCGACACAAGCGCCGAGGCGCTGGAACAATTGGCTAAGGGTATGGGTTTCGAAGATCAAGTAGCCCACTATGATGCCATGATTGACGCCATCCTAGCCATCGCCGCCGAGAAACGCCGCGCGCGTGAGGGGGTGACCGATGATATTGAAGCGCGCCTAGACACCGTATTGGCAGCCATGCGGCGGTTGTATCTGCATTATAAAGATCAACCGTGTGGCACGGATTTTGGAAGGATGGTGCGCCTGCTGGAACTTGCCCAACAGAAACGCGCTCTTTACGAACTGGCACAGCAATCGCAGGAACTTGGGCTTTACGAGGACACCGACCATGACTGACTACACCGAGCGGGAAGTGCGAGATGAAGTATGCAGGATGTCTGCCATGACAGAACCTTATAAGCACCCTAAGTGGGAAAGGGACGATGCGGATTTCCACGTAATAAAAAAAATGCTTACCCGACTCGCCGACATCCTGGCGGCTGCGGAGAAGGCGGAGCCGGTGGCATATCGTGCAGAATCAAATGGAGACATTAGCGACGAAAGCGAAGAAGGTGCCTACGTATATTGTGATGCAGATAACCGTGACTCCGATCATCAATGGGAGGCGCTCTACACCCACCCCGCCGCGCAGCCGAGGGTGGTGGATGGGTTCGTATTCGAGCGCGTAAATATGGGCAGGGGCGATGAGTGCTACGTGGGGTTATCGGATGGCAGTCTTGGTACAACCATAACCAAGAATGGCCACAGTGAGTTCGATACTGCCGGACAATTACTTTGGCGAATAGCAGATGCCCTGCTCGCCGCGCAGGAGGGCCGCAGCCGTGAGTGAGACGATGACACTGGAAGGGGCGGCTGATTACGCGAAGGCTTGGGCGAATATCACGCGCATGGATTCAATCGAGGAGATAGCCGAAGGATTCGAGTTCGTTGCGAAGGCTGCCGAGTCTGCTATCACAGAACGCGACGCCCTGCGCGCCGAGGT